>JAUIEY010000154.1 GCA_030429685.1 Gammaproteobacteria bacterium | reverse complement strand
GGTTCACTACTATTGTGAACTGGCTGAGCAGGCTTACGCTACGGGCGACAGCGGCGGGGCGCTGAAACTGCTCGACAAAGCCGACAAGACCGCCAACCCAAGCCTGCGCTCACAGCTGCTGCGTGCCGATATCTGGCGCGGCACCGGCCAGCACAAGAAAGCGATCAAAGTGTACGGCGAAATCATGGACACGGAGCCGCGCCTGATCGGTGATGTGGTGCCCAAGCTTGCCGAGTGCTGTCGTGAAACCGGCGAGCAGGGCCATCTGAGCCGCAGTCTGGAGAAGCTGCTGGCCGGCGACCCGGCGGCCGGCAAAGCCATTGGGCTGGCAACCGTGTATGACCCCCGGATTGTGAACGGCATCGCTTTGCAGTGCCTGCGGGATTTTGTGCTGGCCGATCCGGTGCTGGCCAATCTCACCGACATGAGCGGGCTGCAGGAAGGCGATGCGGAATCCCGCCAGGCGGCGCTGGAGCGCATTCGCGAAGGACTGGCTCGGGTTATTTCGCAGGGACATCGTTACCGCTGTCGCGAGTGCGGCTATGTTTCCAGTGAATTGTTGTGGCAATGCCCGAGCTGCCGAAACTGGGAAAGCGTGTCGCCCTCAGTAGAGCTCAATTTCTCCACATTCGTCACCTGATGCAGTTTCCGGCGTTTTTGCCGGCTTCCATGACTCGGTTTCGGCGCAATAGCTGCTTAGCCTTGCAGTTGCGGGCGTGGTGCTCGTGAACTGACCTTCAGGAGGCTATCTCATGCAGAAGTTTTTTATTGGGTGCGTCGCAATGTTGCTGCCGATGCTGTGTCTGGCCGGCCCGGTGAACATTAATACCGCAGATGCCGAAACCATATCCAAAGAGCTTACCGGGATCGGTATGAGCAAGGCTGAAGCCATCGTGCGCTATCGGGAGCAGCACGGCGCATTCGATGTGCCGGAAGAACTGCTTAAGGTAAAAGGTATCGGGCCGCGGGTGCTGGCAGCGAATCGCCAGGATATACGCACCAGCGATTGAATCGGGGCTGTTGTCACGCATGGCCGGCGGACTAGTGCCGCCGGCCTGCTTATGTCGGGCTGCAATATTTGCAGTGCAAAAACACGGTATGATTCTGCTGCTGTAAACAACAGGATTGAATTGCATATGCCAAAGCCCGTCAGGACAGCGGTTTTTCCGGTTGCCGGCCGCGGTACCCGCTTTTTGCCGGCAACTAAAGCCGTCCCGAAAGAAATGCTGCCAGTGGTGGACAAACCGCTCATTCAGTATGCCGTTGAAGAGGCCATAGCGGCGGGCGCCGAGCGCCTGGTGTTCGTCACCCATAGCAGCAAGGGTGCGATACAGGCTCATTTCGAGGAGCACGCCGAACTGGAGGAGGCGCTGGCTGATTCGGGCAAGCAGGATATTCTGGCAGCGGTGCAGGGCGTGTTACCCAGGCAGGTCAGTTGCGACTTTGTGTTGCAGGGTGACCCGCTGGGACTGGGCCACGCGGTTCTGTGCGCCAGGGATCTGGTCGGTGACGAACCGTTTTTTGTGCACCTGCCGGATGATCTTATTCTTGCCAAAACCGGCTGCCTGGCGCAGCTCAGGGCCCGTTACGAGCAAACCGGCAGCAGTGTAATTGCGACGGAGGAAGTGCCGCGCGAGAAGACCTCCAGTTACGGCATTGCGGCGGTAGATGCCGACAATGCCATCGAACAGATTGTTGAAAAACCACGGCCCGAAGACGCTCCGTCTAACCTGGGGGTGGTTGGCCGCTACCTGCTGACGCCGGCAATTTTCGCCGAGCTGGAAAACACCGGCCGGGGTTCGGGAGGTGAAATTCAGCTGACGGATGGTATTGCGGCGCTAATGGCGCGCGAAAAAGTGTATGCCATGCCGTTTGCCGGGGTTCGCTATGACTGTGGCAGCAAACTAGGTTACCTGCTGGCAAATATTGATTTTGCGCTGGAGCGCGATGATCTGGCCGGTGGTCTGCGGGAACACCTGGGTCGTCTCTAGAGGCCCTGCGCTAGTCGCCTTCGCGGCTGTCGTGGATATCGCGGCCGAGAAAACGCTTGCGGCGCCAGGCGGCTTCTACCGCATGGTAGTAAGCAAATCCGGTGACTACATAGGCCACCGCCATACCGAATTCCGATACGCCGAAACCGTGGCCGATCAGTCCCACGGCGGCACCCAGCGCTGCCAGTGTGCATATCACCGCGATGGTTTCACTGACGTTCCAGCCGCTGCGCACAAACAGGTGATGCAGATGGCAGGCATCGGCAGCGAACGGTGAGCGGCCGCGCACCACGCGGCGAATCATGACGCGAAAGGTGTCAAAGGCGGGGATAGCCAGAAACCACAGCATCGCGGCCGGTGTGAGCGCCCGATTCTCGCCGCCCTGCGAGATATCCACTGCGCTCCATACCAGGAACAGGCCCAGCATCATGCTGCCGGCATCACCCAGAAAAACGGTCGCTTTGCTGCGCCAGTGCATGCGCTGGTTGAAAATGAGGAATCCGGCAATGGCGGCGGAGATAATGTTGATCATTGGCAGGTGGCCGGTGCTGCCGGCCAGGCTTTCGGCAATACCGAAGGCGAGCAGGGTAATCAGCGTGAGGTTGCCGCTCAAACCGTCCAGACCGTCGCTCATGTTGATGGCATTGATGATCCCGACTACGCAGAAAACCGTGAACGGCGCTGCCAGCCAGCTCAAGCCGACCAGGTAACCGTTCGGGCTGATCCAGCCCAGATCGTGCAGCACTGCGTCGCCCCAGTAGACCATGATCAGCGCGGCGCCGATCTGCGCGCCGAAACGCACCAGCGGGCTCAGTTCATATTTGTCGTCGACCACACCGACCAGCACGATCAGCAGTGACGCACAGAACCAGGGCGCGAAGTTCAGCAATGGTTGCGGAATCAGGCCGGACACAACGCCGGCGACTATGGCCAGCGACGCGCCAAGAAAAATCGAAATGCCGCCGATTAACGGGATCTCGCCGGCGTGCTGCTTGCGCTCGGCGGGTTTGTCGGTCAGGCCGATCATTTCCGCCACGGGTTTCAGCAGCGTGATGGCGATTGCCGTCACGACAAATGCAATTGCCGGCGCTATCAGAGTTGTCAGCATGGTTTAGTTGTTCTGGGCAATAAGATGCGCCGAAATTCTAATTTTATTAGAGGTTTGGCGATATTTCTTGAGACGCTCTATTGTAAGCTGGTATTGCAGACCATGAAAGGTCATTTCGACGTGTTCGCCGATATTGAAGCGTTGAGCAATGTGCTGGCGCACTGCTTCGCGGCGCGTCTTCGGCAACGTTTCAGCTTGCAGCCATTCCTCGGCCGCTGCATCGACCAGCAGCGCCAGCGGATGCTGCGTGGTTCTCATCATGCTGCCGCCACAGGTCATGATGACGGATGTCCCTGCGTCAGCTCGCCCGCGGGGCCGCGGCCACGTTGTCCGCGAGTGCGACACGGTTAACGGGCACGCGCAGGCGCCAGATGTAGGCGTCCACGATGAAATGATGAATATTGATGGTCGCGAGTACCAGCAGGGCGGCCTGAGCGAACGAGGCGCCCATCAGCACGAAAACATAGGGCCACAGGCTGAATAACACGTACCCCAGCAACACGCAGACGCCGTAGAATCTGGCGGCGTGGTAGAACCAGCCGTGCGAGCTGCCCTCAGCACCGACTTTCTCCCGCACGTGATAGACCAGCATGATCGCCAGGTACTGGATGGAATGGGCGATATTGGAGAGCACAAAGGCTTCCAGGAACGGAAACAGCGTCCACCAGATGCCGTTGGAGAACATCATCAGGGGCACAATCAAAGGAACCGGCTTGTCCTGCGTCTTGCGCAGCCGGAACCACAGGAAAACCGGCCCGATAAATACCAGCGGTATCAGCACGGCATCCGCCATGGTCTTGGTCTGATACAGCAGCGGTGTGCTGGTAAGGATATCCGGGGACGTGGCCCAGGCGATAAAACCCGGTGCCTGCGTGCCGATGGCAAACAGAAACGGCAGCATGCAGACCCAGTAATAAAGTTTCTTCTCGCCCTCGCTGGGTTTCAGGCCACTGCGGAAGGTGTACATCAGGCTGAGGCCATAGATCTGCTTGGCGAAATGAAACGGCGACCAGAGCACATACGTGAGCATCAGGTATTTGCCGAGCGTATTGGGAAATAGCACGCAAATACTCAGTACACCCAGCGCGATCGCCGGGAAGGCAAACGTCAGGAATGAAAATTCCTTGTAATACTCCGGTTTGCTGTAGAGGCGGACCGTAGACGCTGCAAAATGGGCGCTGTTTGCCAGCAACACGATTGGCCAGATGTTTTCCATTGCAACGGCCATGATTGATGGTTGCATCCAGATAACTGCCAGGGCGACGAAGCTCCAGACGCTGCCAATCAGCAGGTAGTCCCACAGCGGGGTCATAAACATTTTGCCGGTCAGGGTTTGTCGGGTTATTTCCATGTGCGTGCCGCCGTGTTAATTGCGCATGCGGCGCATGACCGCTGCATATTTTTCGCGAGCGCCCGGAAAACCGGGGGCCAGTCGCTCCGCCTGCTGATAGTTTTCCGCCGCCTGCGGCAACTGCCCGGCTGCTTCGTAGGCAGCGCCCAGGTTGAAATAGACGGTGGGACCCAGTCCGGTGGCCATGGACATGTGCTCGATGGCCGCAGCGAAGTTACCTGCTTTGGCATAGCTGTAACCGAGCCCAAAGCGGATGTTCAGGTCATTCGGATTAATTTTCAGAAACTGTTCGTAAGTCTGAATGGCTTTGTCGGGGTATCCGGCGTCCAGTTCATTAACGCCCTGATTGTAGGCGAGGCGGGAATTGATGGGCCAGATAGCTGCTGCCGCCTCGTATTCGGTTGATGCTGCTGCATGATTTCCATCGCGATAAAACCCCAGCGCGCGATTCATAAAACTGACCTGAATGCTGGGTACAGCACTGATATTGGCGGAATAGTAGTAATACCCCCCGGCGATCATGGCGGCAAAAGCTATGATCGACAGCAGGAACAGCAGCGGCAGCGGCTGCGGCTTCACCACGCTGTGCCGCAGGT
>JAUIEY010000153.1 GCA_030429685.1 Gammaproteobacteria bacterium | reverse complement strand
GTTGTTGCTGCTCGGCATGTTCATGGATCAGATTTCCATCATGCTGCTGACCATCCCGATCTTTTTTCCGCTGGCGGCCAGTCTCGGCTATGACGCAGTGTGGTTTGGCATCATTGTGCTGCTGGCTATGGAAATGAGCCTGAGCACGCCGCCTTTCGGCCTGCTGCTGTTCCTGATGCAGGGCGTTGCGCCCAAAGGCACTACACTCGGCCAGGTAGCCTGGGCAGCAACGCCCTACCTGCTGTGTGACCTGATCCTGATGGTGTTGCTGCTGCTGGTTCCGGCGATTGCACTGTATTTACCCAGCCTGATCTGATGCCGGACCGGCGGCTGCAGCCGCAATTTTTTTCACCCGGCGTCAGCCGCGGGTTTCCATGCGCAGAAAGTCGTAGACGGTAAATTCGCCGTTGCTGTGCAGATGATGGCAGCCCAGCAGGCCGGGAAAAAAGTCCGGCGCAATCTCCCTGACAGTCTCTTCGGCATAGACTTCCGGCGTCAGCTCGGTCAGGCGTGCCAGGCTCAGCGCGCTGCCGTACATATTAAAGCCTTGTTTCTGTCGACCCCGCACAATGCCGCCATCCGCCGCCCGGAGTATGCCGCCGTTGCGGGCGATGCGACTGTTCAGCAGCACCGGGTTACCCTGATGCGGTGTCCAGTCCTGCGCCAGCGGGCTACTGCCGTAAAAGGCAAACAGCCGGGAACCGTAATCACCGTTGGCAGACGAACCGATGCTGGTCAGCAGCCACCACCGGCTGTCGTGCTCGAACACCAGCGTGTCGACGGCATCGATGGCTGTCATCAGGTCATGCTGATATTCCCACTGCAGCGGAAATTGCCGGCACTTGTATAAACGAATCGACCGCGCCTGCGAGGTTTCCGGGATCATGTACAGCTCGTTGCCGTACTCAAAAACATACGGAAACGACATATGGAACGCTTCCTGAATGACCGGGCCGAGTAATTCATAGCGGCCGTCGGCAAACAGTTCAACGGCTGCGATGCAGCCACGTTCCTCACCGTAGGCGTAGTCTTCGAGAAAACAGATGGTGCGGCCGTCGCGCTTGATCACAAAGGGATCGGCAAAATAGTGCTGCGGCGGATTGGTGATCCGGGTGCCGGCCGTCAGCGCCGCTTCTCCCCAGGATTGCCGGGTAAAGGCCACGCCCCAGCGTTCGCGCCGGCCGAGTATTTTTTTCTGCAGGATGAAAGCGCCCAGCACGCCCAGGGTGCGCAGGATATAAATCACTGACTGCAGCAGGTTCGGTATCTGCGCAGGCGCGGCGGCAGCGTCGGCGCGGGCGCCGGGTGCGGGCAGCCGGCCGGTGGCAGCATAGCGCAGCACGAGGTCGGCCATACAGGGATTGCGTTCGCTTAAAAAGAACTGCCGGTTTTCGGTATAGCTGCGCTGGGTGGGAAACGCACCCGCGTACAACACGCTTGCGTTGTCCTGCGCCCCGGTCTGTTGCGACCGCAGCTGCTCTATAGCAAAGGCGGTCGCCGGACGGCGCGCGTAAACTGCCCAGAATGCCGGCGGCTCGCTGCGCCGGAAAGCAATAACACCGTCTTTGGCAACAGTAAGTATGTCGCCTGACAGGGCGCCGGCCGCGTTGCCGCCGACAATAAGATCCAGCTCGAGAGCGCGCAGGGTGCGCATGTCGTCTGCCGGGTATTGCAGCGCGCTGTCAGCAGATGCTGTCTCCGGCTGCAGCACCACAACCTCGCTGCCGGCAGCCTCAAGCTGCAGCATTTTTTCCGGCTCGACAGCTAAGGACAACGCAGCCAGCAGGCGGCGTTCCAGCAGGGCAAGCAGGCGAAAAAACCCGCTATTGATGGTTTGCCACAAGCCCTGCCGGGAGGCCAATTCAGGCCGCGGACTCAGCAGCAAATACAGCTCGATCTGATCGCTGGCCTGCAGTCTGCGAACGGTATCTGCCAACAGCGGATCAACCGCCATTGCATCAAGCAGGATGCCGATTCTTTTCATGCAGGCCTGCGGTTAATCCGTTTACGCGAGACCGCGCAACTGATCCAGAATAGCTTCGTTCTCCAGCGTCGAGGTGTCCTGGGTAATTTCCTCGCCGCGGGCAATGGCGCGCAGCAAACGACGCATGATTTTGCCGGAACGGGTTTTGGGCAGGTTGTCGGTGAAACGGATGTCATCCGGCTTGGCGATGGCGCCCACCTGCTCACCCACCCAGTCGCGCAGTTCTTTGGTCAGCGCCTCGGCTTCGGCACCGGTGGGCCGGTCACCGCGGAATACCACGTAAGCAAAAATGGATTCGCCTTTGACGTCATGCGGGCGACTTACCACGGCGGCTTCGACCACACGCTGATGCGCCACCAGGGCAGATTCCACCTCCATGGTACCGAGCCGGTGGCCGGATACATTCACCACGTCGTCAATACGGCCCATGATCCAGAAGTAACCGTCGGCGTCACGATGCGCACTGTCGCCGGCGACATAGAAGCGGTTGCGGAATTTTTCCCAGTACGTCTCTATGTAGCGATCGTTGTCGCCCCAGATGGTGCGCAACATTGACGGCCACGGCTTGCGAATCACCAGATAACCGCCGGCATCGGCCGCCTCGACGCTGTTGCCGCTGTCATCAACGACGTCCGTCATGATGCCGGGCAGGGCCAGCGTGCAGGAACCGGGTTTGGTCGCCGTGACGCCCGGCACCGGTGTCATCATGATGCCGCCGGTTTCTGTTTGCCACCACGTATCAACAATGGGGCAGCGTTCTTTGCCGATAACGGTGTGATACCACATCCAGGCTTCGGGATTGATGGGTTCGCCGACCGTGCCAAGCAAGCGGATTTTCGACAGGTCGTACTGGTTCGGAAACTCATCGCCGAATTTCATCAGCGCGCGCAGCGCCGTCGGCGCTGTATAAAACACCGTGACACCGAGTTCCTCGCACATTTTCCAGAAGCGACCGGCGTCCGGATACACCGGCCCGCCTTCATACATAACGATGGTGGCGCCGGCCGCCAGCGGACCATAAGCCACGTAGCTGTGACCGGTTATCCAGCCCACATCAGCGGTACACCAGAACACATCGCTGTCGTTTAAATCGAACACCCACTTGCTGGTAAGTTTGGCCTGCAGCAAATAGCCGGCACTGGAGTGCTGAATACCCTTGGGCTTGCCGGTGGAGCCGGAGGTGTAGAGCAGAAACAGCGGATGTTCGGCGTTCAGCGCGACCGGTTCACAGACATCGCTTTGTTCCGCAACGGCATCGTCCCACCAGATATCGCGGCCGGCAGTCATATTGATTTCGTGGCCGGTGCGTTTCAGCACTATGACTTTTTCGATACTTGCGCAGCCTTCCGCCAGCGCAGCATCGGTGGCCTGCTTGAGTTCAATAACACTGCCACCGCGCCGGCCGCCGTCGGCAGTGATCACCATTTTCGCGCCGGCATCGATAATGCGGTCACGCAGGGCATTGGCCGAGAACCCGCCGAACACCACTGAGTGAATCGCACCGATGCGCGCACAGGCCTGCATGGCAATAACAGCTTCCGGCACCATCGGCATGTAGATCACGATGCGATCCCCCGCCGCCGCGCCCTGTGCCTGCAGCGCATTGGCAAAGCGGCTGACTTCACTAGTCAGTTCCCGGTAACTCAGGTTGCGGCGGTCACCTTCCTCGCCTTCAAAAATAATGGCGGTCTTGTCGCCGCGCTCGGCCAGATGCACGTCGAGGCAGTTGGCCGATACATTCAGTTCACCATCAGTAAACCAGGCGTAGTTGGGTGCCTTGCTGTCGTCCAGCACGGTGGTAAACGGCTTGTCCCAGCTCAGCTCCTCGCGCGCCCGGGCAGCCCAGAAACCTTCGTAGTCGGCGGCTGCCTCGGCATGCAGGGCTTCCAGATCGGCCGGCTTAAGCCGCGCGCCGGCAGTAAATTCTGCCGACGGGGCAAAGCGGCGTTTTTCGATCAGTATGGATTCAATGTTTTTATCGGTCATGGTGTTGTTCTTGTTCAGTTGTCCAGCAGCGTACGCAGCATGCGCTCAGCCTGTGCCGCGTAGGCTCCGCCAAATATATTGAAATGGTTGATGACATGGTACAGCTGATACAGCGTCTGTCGAAATTCGTGGCCGTCTGCAAGCGGCCAGGCCGCTGCATAGGCGCGATAAAACTCAGCCGGAAAGCCGCCAAACAGGCGGGTCATCGCCAGGTCGGTCTCGCGGTCGCCGTAGTAAACGGCCGGATCGAAAACGACCGGGTCACCACCCGGTAACCGCGCCCAGTTGCCGGCCCACAGGTCGCCATGCAGCAGCGACGCTTCCGGCTGGTAGCCCGCCAGCAACTCCGGCAACCGCTCCACAATATCCTGCCCCTTGCGCACCAGCGCGGCGGGGGCGCTGTTTGCGGCGGCCAGGTCGAGTTGTGCCTGCAGCCGCTGGACCGCGTAGAAACGCGCCCAGTCGGCGTGCCTGCTGTTGAGTTGCGGCGATGAACCGATGTAGTTGTCGCGTCGCCAGCCGTGCTCGGCCGCGGTTATCCGGTGCATGGCTGCCAGTTGTTCACCCAGCAACGCAGCCGAACCGGCGTTACCGGCGGACATGTCCAGCCACTCGAGCAGCAGCCAGGCGCTGCTGCCGGAAACACCGTAAGCGACAGCCTGCGGGGTGCGCAGTTCAGCCTGCTGTAATTCCTGCAGTCCGGCCAGTTCAGCCGCGAAGGCAGCGGCAAAGGCGTTGCGGTTAAGTTTCAAAAACCAGTGGCGTCCCTGCTTGTCGGTGCAACGAAACGCGGCACTGATATCGCCGCCGGACACGGCCGCACACCGCGCGGCATCGAGTTGCAGCCCGGCTGCACGCGCTATGTCCGCAAGCAGCTCAGGGTGCGGCGAGGGGTGCATGGCACAGCTATCAGGTGTGCGCCGCGATCCGGTCAGCCTGGCGGCGCAGAATGCTGCCGAAATCCGCCGCATCAAACAGGTTATGCAACTCTTCCATGTCGGGTGTGGTGCGTTTCAGTTGCTCCGGCTCGGAGTCAATCGGCACGTCGCGGGCGATACGCGTCAGCCGGCGGGAAATAATCGCATGT
>JAUIEY010000152.1 GCA_030429685.1 Gammaproteobacteria bacterium | reverse complement strand
CAACGTCATCGCCGCCATTCGCGATATTGGTGAAACGCCCGCCCTTGCGGACCTGATCGGCGGCGTAAAGACAATGCTGGATGCCTACGAAGAAGGGCGAATCGACCGACTGTTCCTGGTGAGCAACCAATTCGTTAATACGATGACGCAGGTTCCGACCCTGGAGCAGCTCCTGCCGCTGGAGGCGGATGACAGCCAGGAGATGCAGCATCACTGGGACTACATCTATGAGCCCGATGCGAAGGAACTGCTGGAAGGTCTGTTGACGCGCTATATCGAATCGCAGGTGTACCAGGCGGTGGTGGAAAATGGCGCCTGTGAGCAGGCGGCCCGAATGCTGGCGATGAAGAATGCCACGGAAAATGCCGGCGAGCTGATAGACGATTTACAGCTGATTTACAACAAGGCCCGACAGGCGGCGATTACGCAGGAACTGTCTGAAATTGTGGGTGGTGCCGCGGCAATCGGATAGCGCGGCGTCATAACGAGCCTGGAATGACTACAGACAAGGCATCCGGCAGCCGCCAGCAAGCGGGCGCTCCGAGCCAAACAGAACTGAACTTTGAGATAGAGGATCCGGACATGAGCAGCGGACGAATCGTACAAATCATTGGCGCCGTCATCGACGTGGAGTTTCCGCGCGATGTGGTACCCAAGGTATACGATGCATTGAAGGTGCCCGAAAGGGACCTGACCCTGGAGGTGCAGCAGCAGTTGGGGGATGGCGTGGTTCGCACCATCGCGATGGGTTCTTCCGAAGGGGTCAGCCGTGGCCTGGCAGTGGAAAACACCGGCGCGCCGATTGCCGTGCCTGTGGGAGCAGAGACCCTCGGCCGGATCATGGACGTGTTGGGCAACCCGATCGATGAGTGCGGGCCGATTGGTGAAAAGGAGCGCGCGTCAATACACCGCGCCGCTCCGACCTACGAAGAATTGTCGGCGTCCAACGAACTGTTGGAAACGGGCATCAAGGTTATCGACCTCGTTTGTCCGTTCGCCAAGGGCGGCAAGGTCGGCCTGTTCGGCGGCGCCGGCGTGGGCAAGACCGTGACGCTGATGGAGCTCATCAACAACATCGCCAAAGAGCACGGCGGCTTCTCGGTGTTTGCCGGTGTGGGTGAACGTACTCGTGAAGGTAACGACTTCTATCACGAAATGACCGACTCGGGCGTTATTGACAAGGTGGCGCTGGTGTACGGTCAGATGAACGAGCCGCCGGGTAACCGCCTGCGTGTGGCACTGACCGGGCTGACCATGGCGGAATACTTCCGCGACGAAGGCCGCGACGTGCTGATGTTTATTGACAACATTTACCGTTACACCCTGGCCGGAACCGAAGTGTCCGCGCTGCTCGGCCGTATGCCGTCGGCGGTGGGTTATCAGCCAACGCTGGCTGAGGAAATGGGTGTGCTGCAGGAACGTATTACCTCCACCAAGACCGGTTCCATCACGTCTTTCCAGGCGGTCTATGTCCCGGCCGACGACCTTACCGACCCGTCGCCCGCCACGACCTTTGCTCACCTGGATGCCACGCTGGTGCTGTCGCGCCAGATTGCCGAACTGGGTATCTACCCGGCTGTGGATCCGCTCGATTCCACGTCGCGGCTGCTCGACCCGAACGTAATCGGCCAGGAGCACTACGAAGCTGCCCGCGGTGTGCAGGGCATTCTGCAGCGCTACAAAGAACTGCAGGACATCATCGCCATCCTGGGCATGGACGAACTGTCGGAAGAAGACAAGCAGGCTGTGCAGCGGGCGCGTAAAGTACAGCGCTTCCTGTCACAGCCGTTTACCGTTGCTGAAGTGTTTACCGGTGCTCCCGGTAAATACGTGTCGCTTAAAGACACCATCCGCGCGTTCAAGGGTATTGTCGCCGGCGAATACGATGATCTGCCGGAGCAGGCGTTCTACATGTGCGGCGGTATTGAAGAAGCTGTTGAAAACGCCAAGAAGATGT
Source organism: Gammaproteobacteria bacterium (assembly GCA_030429685.1). Lineage (GTDB taxonomy): Bacteria > Pseudomonadota > Gammaproteobacteria > Steroidobacterales. Next base: position 3,101 of record JAUIEY010000152.1, on the reverse strand, counting down.
AAGTTATGGCTACCTTGCATGTCGACATAGTCAGCGCCGAAGGCGAAATCTTCTCCGGAGAGGCCAGCATGGTCTTTGCTCCGGCGAGTCAGGGTGACGTTGGCATCGCGCCGCGTCATGCGCCGCTGCTGACCAACCTGCGTCCGGGTGATCTGCGCGTGGAGACGCCGGAAGGCGAAGAAAAGTTCTTTTACGTGACCGGCGGCGTGCTCGAAGTGCAGCCGCACATGGTGACGGTACTGGCCGATTCCGCCATGCGCGGCGCTGATCTGGACGAAGCTGCAGCCAAGGCAGCGCAGGAAGCCGCCGAAAAAGCCGTCGGCGCTGCCGGCGATAAAAAGAGCCTCGAACATGCGCGTCTGCAACTGGTCGAAGCGGCAGCCCGTTACCGCGCGGTGCAGAAGCTCAAGGGCAAGAAGGGCTAGCCCTCCGCGGTGTCTGATACCGGAACGGCATGGCGCCTTCTTGTGACAACTGCACGTGAAATGGTGTCAGACACCATGTAGTCTGCCCCGATGAACATCAGCGTTGTCATTCTCGCGGCGGGTAAAGGCACCCGCATGCATTCCAGACTTCCCAAAGTGCTGCAGCCGCTGGCCAGTCGCCCGCTGCTCGAGCACGTGGTAACCACCGCTGAGTCTCTGGCAGCCAACAGCATCTGCGTGGTTTACGGCCATGGCGCAGAAACCGTGCAGGAGCATTTCGCCGGCCGTGATCTGAACTGGGCGCTGCAGGAGCCGCAACTGGGCACCGGCCATGCCGTGCAGCAGGCGATGCCGCATCTCAAATCCGATGAAATTGCCGTCATCCTCTATGGCGATGTGCCGCTGGTGCGGCCGGAAACGGTACAGCGTCTCGCCGGCGCGGCGACCGCAGGGCCGGCAATTCTGACCGTGGTCGAAGCTGACCCCACCGGTTATGGACGCATCATCCGCAATCCGGAAGGCGCCGTGGTGCAGATCGTCGAGGAAAAAGATGCCAACGATGAACAGCGCCGGATCAATGAGGTCAACACCGGTTTGCTGGCCTGCCCGGTGCATTTGCTCGGTCCCTGGCTGGATGCCCTGAAAGCCGATAATGCCCAGGGTGAGTACTACCTGACGGACGTGGTGGCCAGTGCGGTTGCCGATGGGGTCAAGGTGGGTGCTGTGCGGGCGGATTCCGGCGCCGAAGTGATGGGCATCAACGATAAAGCCCAGCTTGCCGTGGCCGAGCGGGCTTACCAGCAACGCCAGGCCGACCGGTTGCTGGCCGCCGGCGTCACGCTGGCAGACCCGGCCCGCCTTGATGTGCGCGGCACCGTCACCGCCGGCAGCGATGTGTTCGTTGACGTTAACGTGGTGTTCTCGGGAGCGGTGGAACTCGGTGACGATGTGCAGATCGGCCCGAACTGCGTTATTGGCAACGCAAAAATTGCTGCCGGATCCGTTATTCATGCCAACAGCGTCATAGAAGATGCGCTGGTCGGCAGAAACTGCAGCGTCGGCCCGTTTGCCAGGCTGCGTCCGCAGGCGGAAATGAAAGACGGTGCCCGCGTCGGCAATTTTGTGGAAATGAAAAAGACCACGCTGGGTGCGGGCAGTAAAGCCAACCATTTAACTTATCTTGGCGACGCCATCATCGGCGATGGCGTCAACATCGGTTGCGGCACCATCACCTGCAACTATGACGGCGCCAACAAATACCAGACCATTATTGGCGACAATGCCTTTATCGGCTCAGGGGTAGAGCTGGTTGCGCCGGTTGAAGTGGGCGCGGGAGCAACGGTCGGTGCAGGATCAACCATCGGCAAAGATGCCCCTGCCGGGGAACTAACCCTGGAGCGATCGCGTCAGAGAACCATCAGCGGCTGGCAACGGCCCGTCAAGAAGAAACACTGAATAATAAAGACGAGATCTGACACATGTGTGGAATCGTAGGGGGCACCGCAGAACGCAACGTCGTTCCCATTCTAATGGAGGGATTGCGCCGGCTCGAATACCGTGGCTATGACTCTGCCGGTATTGCGGTCCGCCATGATGATGGTGTGCAGCGCCGCCGCGCTCTGGGCAAGGTCGCCGAGTTGCAGAGCAAACTTGATGCGGAGCCGCTGGAAGGTAATACCGGCATTGCGCACACCCGCTGGGCAACTCACGGTGTGCCGTCCGAGCAGAACGCTCATCCGCACGTATCCGACCCGGATATCGCCATTGTGCACAACGGCATTATCGAAAATCATGAGACGCTGCGCGCCGATCTGATTAAAAAGGGTTACACATTTGTCAGCGAAACCGATACCGAGGTGGTGGCACACCGCATTCACATGCATCTGCAGAATGCTGACGGACTCGAAGATGCGGTGCGCAAAACAGTGGCCGAACTGGAAGGTGCTTATGCTCTGGTTGTCATGAGCCGCCGGGATCCCGGCACACTGGTACTCGCCCGCGAAGGCTGTCCGGTTGTTGTCGGTATCGGTATCGGCGAAAACTTTGTCGCATCCGATGTGGCGGCCTTATTGCCGGTTACGCGCAAGTTCATGTTCCTGGAAGAAGGTGACATTGCCGTGGTTACCCGCGACGGGGTAGTGATTTCCGCTGCGGACGGCACCCTGGTTAAACGACCGGTTTCAGAGAGCGAACTTTCCGCCGATGCGGTTGAACGTGGCAAATTCCGTCACTACATGCTCAAGGAGATTTATGAGCAATCGCGCGCGGTTGCCGATACGCTGGCAGAGCGGATCGCGGACGGCAAGGTACTTGATGCCGCGCTTGGTCCGACCGCTGCCGAGGTGTTGAGCAAAACCAGAGCGGTGCAGATTGTTGCCTGCGGCACCAGTTATCACGCCGGTCTGGTGGCACGCTACTGGATCGAAGAGTATTGCGGCATCCCGTGTCGCGTGGAGATAGCCAGCGAATATCGTTACCGCAAGGTGGTGGTGCCTGAGGGCGGTCTGTTTATTACTATTTCGCAATCCGGCGAAACCGCTGACACGCTGGCAGCGCTGCGCAAGGCAAAACAAAGCGGCTACCTGGCCACCCTGACGGTTTGCAACGTGCCTGAAAGCGGCATGGTGCGAGAGTCCGAGCTGGCGCTGATGACCCGCGCCGGCCCCGAGATAGGTG
>JAUIEY010000151.1 GCA_030429685.1 Gammaproteobacteria bacterium | reverse complement strand
GGCCGGAATATTCGAAGCCGGGTTTCGCGAAGTTCGCCGGCTGCGTCAGCAATCGGGCATCCTGCCCGAGCGGGTGCTGGACGGTGCGCGACGGGCGATGCGCGCTGCGCAGCTGCGTGAGACTGACCGCCTTGAAGAAAGTCTCGCCACGCTCGCTACCATCGGTTCCACCAGCCCCTATGTCGGTCTGTTCGGTACCGTGTGGGGCATCATGAACTCCTTTCGCGGGCTGGGGAACGTGCAGTCGGCCACGCTGGCGATGGTGGCGCCGGGCATTGCCGAAGCGCTGATTGCCACCGCCATGGGCCTGTTTGCGGCCATTCCGGCGGTGATTGCCTACAACCGGTATGCCGATCAGGTCAGCCGGCTGGAACTGCGCTACGACACGTTTGCCGAAGAGTTTTCCACCATCCTGCAGCACTACGCGCATGCCGGCAAAGGCACCGCGCAGGGGCAGGGTGGCGCATGAACACCTTGCGCAACCGTCGTCTGATGGGCGAAATCAACGTGGTGCCGTACATCGACGTCATGCTGGTGTTGTTGATTATTTTCATGGTCACCGCACCGCTGCTGAGTCAGGGTGTCAAGGTCGAACTGCCGGACGCTGCCGCTGAACCGCTATCGAGTGATATGCAGGACAGTGAACCACTGATTCTGTCGGTTGACCGGGACGGCAACCTGTATCTGAATCTCGGCGATGATGAAGAAGCGCCGCGCCAGCCGGCGCAAATTCTCAGGCTGGCGCAGACTGTGCTGGAGCGCAAACCGGATACCCCGGTGCTGGTCAAGGCCGATGAAGCCGCTGCTTATGGCAGCGTAATCAGCGGCATGGTGCTGTTGCAGCGAGCCGGCGCGGCCAAAGTCGGTTTTCTCACCGATCCTGCTGCGCTGAACCCGCTGGACGAGAACTAGCCACCGGTGCAGACCGATCTATAGCCATGCCCGCTGCCAGCCTGCAACCTGTGCCACCCGGCTACCGTTCGCCACTGACCTGGTCGGTCATCGGCCATGTAGTGTTGGCCGTGTTGTTCAGCAGCAGCATCGCCTTTTTACCGCAGCAGGAATTCCAGCAGCTGGCTATTGAGGCGGTCGTCATCGATCAGGGTGCCATTGACCGCGCTGCTGAACAGGAGCGCCAGGCAGCCGCAGAGGCCGCGCAGCAGCGCGCAGCTGACCAACGCCGTCGCGAGGCCGAGCAACGCGAGCGCGAACAGCAGGCGGCACAGCAGCGCGAAGCGGCCGAAGTAGCGCGCCAGAAACGTCTGGCCGATGAGCGTGCCGCGGAACAAAAACGCCGCGAGCAGGCTGAGCAGCAGCGCCGTGCTGCCGAAGCCGAGGCCGCTGAACGCCAGCGCCGGGAGGCGGAACTCGCGGCGCAGCGGGCCGAAGCACAGCGGCAGGCCGAAGCACGCGCCCGTGCGGCAGCAGAAAAGCGCGAACAGCAGCGGCGGCAGGCCGAATTGGCCGCGGCACTGGAGGCCGAGGAAGCCCTGTTGGCGGCGCAGCAGTCCGGTGAGATGAACCGCTACAAGGCGCTGATTCAGCAGCGCGTGCAGCGTAACTGGAAACAGCCGCCCAGTGCCGTGGCAGGTGTGGAATGCCAGGTGTCCGTGCAACAATTACCCTCGGGTGAGGTGGTGCGGGCCCAGGTGACGCGTTGTAACGGCGATGAAATCGTGCGGCGGTCGGTCGAGAATGCTGTTTATGCGGCTTCGCCGTTGCCGCTGCCGGATGATCGGCGGTTGTTTGATCGAAATCTAACTTTCATTTTCCGACCACAGATTGAGAATTGATTGTCAGGTTCAGACCTGAATTGACAGGAGTTGACGGGTGAGGGTTGCACAACGCTTTGCAGGATGCATGGCAGCAGTCGGATTGTTGATCTCGGCCAATGCCGGCGCCGAGTTAAAGATCGAAATACTGGAGGGGCTGGGCACGGCCACGCCCATCGCCGTGGTGCCGTTCGGCTGGGAAGGCGTCGGCGCCAAGCCCTATCAGGTTGCCGGGGTCATCGGGGCCGACCTGGCGCGCACCGGACGTTTTACTGCGCTGCCGGAAAGCGACATGCTGCAGCGCCCGACCAACGGCGCCGACATTGATTTCAGCGACTGGCGCATCCTCGATACCGAGGTGCTGGTGATCGGCAATATTCAACCCGCCGGGCGCGACTACACCATAGAGTTTCGCGTGTTTGACGTGCTGCGCGGCAAGCAATTGCTCGGCTATCGCATGCCGAGCAGTAAGGCACAGCTGCGCAACACAGCCCATCGTATCAGCGACCTGATTTACGAAGAGCTGACCGGCGTGAAAGGGGTGGCAGCCACTCGCATTGCCTACGTCAATGTAATTGGTGATCCCAAGCAACCCACTTACCGGCTGATTGTTGCCGACGCGGACGGTTTTAACGCCCGGGTGGTGCTGCAGTCGAATGCACCAATCATGTCACCGGCCTGGTCACCTGACGGCCGGCGGCTGGCCTACGTATCGTTCGAAAACGGTAACTCGCAGGTATTCGTGCTGGAATTGCGCAGCGGCACACGGCGGCGTGTGTCCGCCCGTAAGGGCGTCAACAGCGCGCCGGTGTGGTCGCCGGACGGCCGGCAACTGGCGCTGACGCTGTCCAAAGGTGACGGCAACCTGGATATCTATACGCTGGAGCTTGGCAACCAGGTGCTGCGGCGGTTGACCAGCTGGCCGTCCATCGAAACTGAGCCAAGCTGGAGCGTCGATGGCAAGGAGATCTTCTTTACCTCCGATCGCACCGGCGTGCCGCAGGTATACCGGATTCCGGCTGATGGCGGTCGCGCCCGACGCCTGACCTACGAGGGCAATTACAACGCCCGGCCGCGTATTTCACCGGACGGCCGCAGCCTGGCCGTGGTGCACAACGACCGGGGCAATTATAGAATTGCGCTGGTGGATGTGGAGCGCGCCTATACGCAGGTGCTCAGCGACGGGGCGCAGGACGAATCACCAAGCTTTGCGCCCAATGGCGAAGTCATTATTTTTGCTTCGCGCCAGGGCCGCAAAGGAGTATTGTCGCTGGTTTCGACCGATGGCCGCGTGCAGCAGCGTATTGCCGACACGGACGGCGATGTGCGTGAACCGGCCTGGTCACCGTTTCAGAATAACTAGGAAAAACCTAGTTATTTCAAATTATTGTTGTTGTTTTATTACGGGTTTTCGCGAAGAGGTTAGGGATAATGAACTGGAAACTGATACTGCTTGTGGGTGTGCTGGCACTGGCCGGTTGTGCGGGACCGTCGGGTACCGCAACGGATGACGGCGATGGCGCTGATTACGCCGGCGGCGACGGCAGCGGCGGCGGGGTGCAGACCTGGCCCGATGAAGGCGGGGCCGGCGGCTCTGCTATTCCCATCGGTAATAACGAAGATGACGTGATCATGAACGAGCGCGTCATCTATTTTGCTTTTGATTCATCGGAAGTGGATGACGCGTCCGTCGAGATCATTAAGCAACACGCGCGCTATCTTGCCGAAAACCCGGGTGAATCCGTGCGCCTCGAAGGCCATGCCGACGAGCGTGGCACCCGCGAATACAACATCGCGCTGGGTGCACGCCGTGCCGCCGCCACGCCGCGCCTTCTGTATGGAAGTTCAACAGCAGCGGCTGGAAGCGGTCCAGCGCCTGGGCGGACTCGGCCCGGAGCCCTTCGATGGCGAAGTAGTCCACATCGCGTGGGATCTTGCGATGCTCGGCCTCGGCCTGCCGCTTGATCTCACCTCGCTGGCGGATGATGTATCCCTCGTACTGGCGCTCGGCGAGTACCGTCTCCAACACGCCTCGAGGCAGTGACCCGGCATCCGGCATGCCCAAACCCTGGACAAACTGCTCTACGCTGAATCGCGGGCGCTTCACGGCCTGCGCCAGCGGAACGCCATCGAACCGCACCTGCTCCACCCGCGCCTGCACGCGCGACATGGCGTCTCGCCGGCGCTCGAAGAGTGCCCAGCGTGCATCATCAATCAGACCGAGTTTGCGCGCCAGCGGCGTGAGCCGATCCGCCGTGTTGTCTGATCGCAGCAGAAGCCGATACTCCGCCCGGCTCGTGAACATGCGATAGGGCTCGACCGGTGTCTTCGTGATCAGATCATCCATCAGCACACCGATGTACGCCTGGTCACGCCCGAGGATCACGGGCTCGCTCTCGCGGATGTACTGGATGGCATTGATCGCGGCGATGAGACCCTGCCCCCCCGCTTCCTCATAGCCGCTGGTGCCATTGATCTGTCCGGCAAGAAACAGACCATCGACGAGTTTGGTCATCCCCGTCGCTTCGATCTGATGTGGACGGACGATGTCATACTCAACGGCATAGCCATACTGCAGTATCTCCGCACGCTCGCAACCGGGGAGCATCGGCACGATGCGGTCCTGCACGTCCGACGGCAGCGATGTCGAAATGCCATTGCAGTACACCCAGTCAGACTCGTGAGATTCGGGCTCGAGAAAGATGTGATGCACATCGCGCTGCGCAAACCGGACCACCTTGTCTTCGATGCTCGGGCAGTATCGCGGCCCGACGGATTCAATCTGGCCGGAGAAAATGGGCGCCCGATCCAGATTCGCTCGGATGATCTCGTGTATCTCGGCGCACGTCGATGTCACCCGGCACTCGACCTGCTCCGTCGCAGGAAACGCGCTCAGCTTCGTCAAATCGCTGAACGGCACTGGAACGTCATCGCCGTACTGCGGCTCCAGCGCATCCCAATCGATCGTGTTCTTCTTCAGCCGAGGCGGGGTACCCGTCTTCAGCCGCCCCAGCTCGAAGCCGAGATCACTGAGCGACTTGCTCATGCCGACGGCGGGCGCTTCGCCGGCGCGACCGCCGGGGGTCTGAACCTCGCCCATGTGCATCAGGCCGCGCATGAACGTCCCGGTCGTGACAATGACAGCAGGCGCGCGCAGCTCGAGGCCATCAAGCTCCGGATTGGTCGTCGCGCCGAGCCGAACGCCCGTCATCGCCCGGCCCGATCCGCCAAACCCGCCCCGCCGCTCCGGGCGCGGCTCCGTCAGCAGCGCATCCGCCGCGGCAGGAATCACCGTAATGTTTGACCGCTCAGCGATTCGGCGCTGGGCCTC
>JAUIEY010000150.1 GCA_030429685.1 Gammaproteobacteria bacterium | reverse complement strand
GAGGGCGTGAGCTTTACCGGCACGGCGCGCATATTCGCTTCGGAAGAGGAAGGGCTGCAGGCCATCCTCGACGGACGTGTGGTGGCCGGCGATGTGGTGGTGATTCGCTACGAGGGTCCCAAAGGTGGCCCGGGCATGCGCGAAATGCTCAGCCCCACTGCCGCCATCATGGGTAAAGGCCTGGGCGACCAGGTGGCGTTTATCACGGACGGGCGCTTTTCCGGCGGCAGCCATGGTTTTGTGGTCGGGCACGTGACGCCGGAGGCTGCCGTGGGCGGACCGATTGCGCTTATTGCGGACGGTGATGCGATTACCATTAACGCTGAGACCCGCACCATTGACGTCGCGGTGGACGATGCCGAAATGGCGGCCAGGCGCGAGCGCTGGCAACCGCCGGCACCCAAGGCCAATCCGGGCGTGCTGACCAAGTATGCGCGGCTGGTGAGTTCCGCATCGCAGGGCGCGATCACCGGCGGGAGCGAGTAATTGCGCTGGGTAGTCCTCAAATTCGGCGGCACCAGTGTCGCCTCCGCTGACAATTGGGCGATTATCAGGGATCTCGTGCGCGAGCGCCTTGAGGAAGGCTGGCGCCCGCTGGTGGTGCATTCTGCCGTGGGCGGCGTCAGCAACCGACTGGTAGCTGTGATGCAGGCCGCCACCGCCGGCGAGTTTCAGACCCAGTTCGAGGCGATTGTGGCCGTGCATATGGATCTGGCCGCCGATCTGGGGCTGGACGGGAATGAACTGCTCGGCGGCTATCTGGGTGAACTGGAGCAGCTACTGGCCGGCGTCAGGCTGGTGCGCGAAGTCAGTCCGCGCGTGCACGCCAAGATCATGGCCATGGGTGAACTGCTGGCAACCACCATGGGTGCTGCCTACCTGCAGTCACAGGGCATCAATGCGCACTGGCACGATGCCCGCGAGTCGCTGTGTTGCGTTGATATTCCGGGCGCCTCGGAACGGGCGGCATTTTTGTCTGCTACCTGCAATCAGGATCCGGACCCGCACCTGCAGGCGGAACTGGGCGCCATCGACGGCGTGGTCTTGACGCAGGGCTTTATCGCGCGCAACAGCCACGCCGAAACCGTGCTGCTGGGGCGCGGCGGATCCGATACCTCGGCCGCCTATTTTGCTGCCCGGCTAGAAGCCGAGCGGCTGGAGATATGGACCGATGTGCCGGGCATGTTCAGTGCCGACCCGCGTGCAGTGCCGGGCGCCAGGTTGCTCAAGGCGCTGCGTTACGAAGAAGCGCAGGAAATTGCCTCGACCGGCGGTGCGGTGCTGCATCCGCGGGCCATTTCGCCGGCGCGGCGGGGTGGTATCCCGATGTGGATCCGCTGCACCTCGCGACCGGAGGCCGCCGGCACTGTCATATCGGCGGAGTCCGGGGACGATGCGCCGCGCGTCAAGGCCATATCCAGCCGTGCCGGCATTACGCTGGTGTCCATGGAAACTCTCGGGATGTGGCAGCAGGTTGGCTTTTTGTCTGAAGCGTTCAAATGTTTCAGTGATTTAGGGCTTTCCATTGATCTGGTTTCTACCTCAGAAAGCAACGTCACGGTCACCCTGGATCCGAACGCCAATTCAATGGATGCCAGCATGCTGGAACGGTTGGAGCAGAATCTCGCGCGGCTGTGCCGGGTGCGGGTGCTCCAGGATGTCTCGGTGGTCAGTCTGGTCGGGCAGAAGATTCGCGCCATGCTGCACGAGATAGGTCCTTCACTGGAGGTTTTCCAGGAAAACCATATCCACCTGCTAAGTCAGGCGGCCAGCGACCTGAACCTGAGTTTTGTGGTGGACGCGGAGTATGCGCCGCGCCTGGTGCAAAATCTGCACGCCACCCTGATAAAACCGCCGCGCACCGACACTGTGTTCGGCGAAACCTGGGAAGAACTGGCGCGCGATGAGGCCGAAACCGAAATCGAGGCCGACATGCCCTGGTGGGCAGAGCGGCGTGACGAATTGCTGGCCATTGCCGGCGCACAAGCTTCGGCCTATGTATACAGCCGCGAGGGTGTAGCGGCTGCGGCTGCGCGATTAACCGCGCTGCAGTCCGTGGATCGCGTGTTTTATGCCATCAAGGCAAATTCGAATGCGGATATTTTGCGGGTAGTGCATGACGCCGGCCTGAATTTCGAAGTGGTATCGCCGGGCGAGTTGCGCCTTATTCTGGAATTGTTTCCGGACATTGACCGCGAACGCATTCTGTTCACGCCCAATTTCGCCCCCCGCGAGGAATATCAGCTCGGGCTGGAGCAGGGCGTGTGGGTGACACTCGACAACCTGCACCCATTGCGTGAATGGGGCGAGTTGTTTGCTGGCAAGCAGGTATTTTTGCGGCTCGACACCGGCCAGGGCCGCGGGCATCACGAGCACGTCAAGACGGCCGGGGTGCATGCCAAGTTCGGTATTCCCCTGTTTGAAATTGATGAGGCACGCTCACTGCTGGCGGCTTGTGGCGCCGAAGTGGTCGGCCTGCATGCCCATACCGGCAGCGGTATCCTGCAGGCCGACAACTGGGAAGAGGTCGCGGTCACGCTGGGTGAGGTGGCTGCACAATTCGGCACGGTGCGTTTTATTGATATTGGCGGCGGCCTGGGCATTCCCGAAAAACCCGGCCAGCGGCCGCTGGATATGGCCGCATTCGACGCCAGCCTGACATCAGTGCGCGATCGGGTTGGCAATTGCGAGATCTGGCTGGAGCCGGGCCGTTACGTGGTAGCGCAATCCGGGGTCCTGCTGGCCACCGTGACCCAATTGAAAGGCAAGGGCGACGTGCGCTATGTCGGCGTAAGCACCGGCATGAATTCGCTGATTCGTCCCGCCCTGTACGGCGCTTATCACGAAATCGCCAACCTGACCCGGCTGGGCGAACCGGCCACCGAACTGGTCAACGTAGTCGGGCCTATCTGTGAGACCGGTGACCGGCTCGGCAGCGACCGGTTGCTGCCGGCTGCGCAGGAGGGCGACGTGCTGCTGGTGGCGAATGCCGGCGCATACGGGTACGTTATGAGCTCCCGTTACAACCTGCGTGAGCCGGCTGTCGAAGTCATGATCTGAGCATCAGGAGTGTGGAAATATGATGTTGCGCATTACCGCTATGGTTTTTTCGTTGTTGCTGCCGCTGCTGGCGGCTGCCCAGAACAGTCCCTATGGCCAGCCAAGCCAGGCGGATATGCAGAACATGATGCAGCAAATGCAGCAGATGGGTGTCTGCATGGCCGATGTTGATCAGGCCCGGCTGGAAGAGCTGGCCCGCGAAGCGCAGGCCTTTACCGATGAGCTTAAGGCGCTGTGTGCGGCGGGTGATGAGTCGGCCGCAGTTTCGCGCGCGCTGGAATTCAGCCGCGAAATGCGCGCCGAGCCTGAGCTGCAGAAACTGCAGGAATGCACCCGGGGCATGGCGCAAATGATGGCTCAGGTGATGCCGGTAAACCCTGCCGCGATAGAAAGCCAGGCCGAGCGTGGTGGCATTTGCGACTGACTCGCTACGTGGTTGAGCTCGCCATACCCGGTGACGAGTTTTTACGTCTCTACGAGGGTTCCGCCAACGCGGTAGTCGCTCGCGACAATGTCACCGGCAAGACGGTGCGCTTTCCGGCCAGCCGGCTGCGTAGTTTTGTTACACCGGCCGGGGTGAACGGACGTTTTGAGTTACAGGTAGATGAACACAATCGGCTGCAGCTCATCAGCCTGTTGCGATAACTGATTCGGGAGGGGCATATGAAGCCAGCAGACCAGGCCCGCGGACGACGCCAGTTTCTGGCCGGACTGGCCGGCGCAACCGGCAGCCTGTTGCTGCCGCGCGAAGCGCTGCGGGCTTTTCCCGATCGGCCGCAAATAGATAGTCTGCGCGATGTGCTGAATATTGCCCATCTCGACAAGGCGGCCTCGCGCCGGCTCAGCCCGGCCGCCTATCACTTTATTGTCAGTTCAGCCGATGACGGTACAACGGCGCGGGCCAACCGGGCAGCCTTTGAACGGGTGCGCATCCGGCCGCGGCGGCTGGTTAATGTCAGCGAGCTGGATACAAGCATTGAACTGTTCGGCGCAACACTGCCATCACCGATTCTGCTGGCGCCGGCCGGCAATCAGGCGCAGGTGCATGATGAGGCCGAACTCGCAACTGCAAGGGCTGCCGCTGCGCAGGGTCACCTGATGATTGCAGCGCACATGAGCAATTACAGTATTGAAGCCATACGCGAGACCGGGGCAAAAAACTGGTTTCAGCTTTACCCGTCACCCAACCGCGAGTTTTTGCTGCATGTCGCGCAACGGGCACAGGCTGCCGGCTGCACCGCGCTGGTGCTGACTGTTGACGGACCGGGGCGCGGCAACCGTGAAGCCGAGCGCTGGTTCGCCAAGCGCCGCAATCGCGGCTCGAGCCGTCCTGCCATGCAGCTGGGCAACTTCACCCAATTCAAAGGTCCCAAGGGCATCGGTGATCCGACGCTGGACTGGGATGCGGTGGCCGGTTTGCGCGAGCAGTTCGAGCTGCCGTTGCTGCTTAAGGGTATTGTGACCCGCGAGGATGCCCGCATGGCGCGAAAAATCGGCGTGGACGGCGTCATCATCTCCAATCACGGCGGCCGGCAGGAAGGCAGTGGTCGCGGCACGCTCGATGTCCTGCCGGAAATCGCGGACGAACTGCGCGGCCGCACCCCGTTGCTGATGGATGGCGGCATTCGCCGCGGCGCAGATGTTTTCAAGGCACTGGCACTGGGAGCTGATGCCGTATGTATCGGGCGGCCGTATCTCTGGGGGCTGGGCGCCTTTGGCCAGGCCGGCGTGGAAAAATGTTTGCAGATACTGCAAAGCGAATTTTCAAGCACCCTTAAATTCGCCGGCACACCGACGCTGGCCGATATCACGCCGCAACACGTATGGCTTCCAGAATAGGGCGGTAGTAGTCGGTAATTAACGTAATCCCTTCGGCTGCATCTCACTAATTTTGATGATGTCTGCAGAATAATCTGCGCGTATCGTTTACCTAACGCCTGATCAATTAATTTTTTTGATTAATATATATAAAAAAAATAATAAATTAAGCCTTTGTTTTGCAACATCCTCTTCCCAATAATTCAACAAACCTGCAAAACACCATAAGACTTTCACCCCAAATTCTTACTGCTCCAGTCC
>JAUIEY010000149.1 GCA_030429685.1 Gammaproteobacteria bacterium | reverse complement strand
GTGCGCGAAGGCATCGTGGCCGGACTGGAGCCTTTCCTCGATACGATTGTGGTCTGCACGCTGACAGCGCTGGTCATCCTCAGCACCGGAGTCTGGCAACGCGGTGCCGAAGCAGTGTTGATTGATGAACCGCGATTCACTCAAACGGCTGAGGGCTGGATGTCGGCGCCCACCCTGGTGTCGGAGCGTGACGGTGCGGACTGGGATGACGGCGAAAACGTATTTCTGATCGTTACCAGTGACCTGAACCCGCGCAGCGACAACAACCTGCACCGCATAGACGGCAATCTGCTGCTCGCCGAAAACGGCGAGTTCTATATCGAATGGCAACCGCTGGCAGTGACTAAAAAGCCGGTGGTCAGTGATCAGGGTGTTTACCTGAGTTATCCCGGCGCCACACTCACGGCCAAAGCCTTCGACACCGTTGTGCCGGGGCTTGGCAAGTGGCTGCTGACACTGGCGGTATGGCTGTTTGCCATTTCGACCATGATTTCCTACAGCTATTACGGCGAACAGGCCATGGTGTTTCTGGCCGGCGACAATTCGGTGATGCCTTATAAAGTCGTGTATTGCCTGCTGGCAGTCGTTTCCACCATTGGCTTTTTACAGACCGACGCGCAGCTGGATAATCTGTCCGGCTTCGGCACCGGCGTAATGCTGTTCGTCAACGTGCCCATCATCTGGCTGTTCGGCAGTCAGGCCATGCGCGCCTACAAGGATTACATCAGCCGGCTGGACAGCGGCAAGGTGGGTCCCGGACACGAACCGCCGGCGCTTGAGGACGTTATCAGCGGCGCTGATGTCGAAAAACACGGATAACAAACCATGTCAGCAGAAAGCATCGCGCTCAGCTCGAGCGACGGTCATGAACTCAGTGCCTATGTAGCCCGTCCCGAGGGAACTCCGCGGGCAGGGCTGCTGGTCCTGCAGGAAATATTCGGTGTCAATGAACACATCCGCAGCGTTACCGACGGATTTGCAGCAGACGGCTACCTGGCGATAGCACCGGCGATGTTTGATCGAATTAAACCCGGTATTGAGCTGGGTTATGACGATTTCACCGCCGCGCGCGAAACCATGGCGCAGCTGCAACGCGAGTGGTGCGTAGCCGACATGGCGGCAGCCGCCGACTATGCGCGCAGCGCCGGCAAGGTCGGCATTGTGGGTTATTGCTGGGGCGGTGCCATGGCCGACCTGGCGGCCTGTCACGGCCTGGTGGATGCAGCGGTGTCTTACTACGGCCGCATGACCGTGGAATGGCTGGACCTGACCCCGCAATGCCCGGTGCTGTATCACTATGGCGAGCGCGACGCCCTGATCCCGCTGGCAACGGTTGAGCAGATTGCCCGCAAACGGGACGGCGAAGTGCGCGTCTGGGGCGGTGCCGACCACGGCTTCAACTGCGCCTCCAGACCGTCATTTCACAAGGCGGCGGCGAAGCAGGCCAGAGAGCTGACGCTGAAATTTTTTGATACGCATTTACAGTAGTTGTTTCCGCCGGTTGTACGCGACACATTATGTTCGCGGCTCTGTCGCTGCGCTCCGATTCGCCTTGAACACAATCTGACGCGCCCAACCGGCTAAACCCAATAATTAAAAGGCACAAAAATGTTCCGCGAGTTCATCATTCTGTTTCTGGCCCTGGCGCCGCTGACTGTTCCGGCAAATGACGTTCTGGTGCTGGGTGGTACCCGGAACACGGGTTACGAGGTGGTACGGCTGCTCAAGGAACAGGGCCGGAATGTGGTGTCGCTGGCGCGCGAAACATCGGACACGTCGAAGCTGGATGAACTGGGCGTGCCGACGGTAACGGGTGATCTGCTTGATGCCGCAAGGATGCAGGCTATTTTTGCTGAAAATGAGTTCGACACCGTGATCAGCACCTTTGGCAGCAGTTTTCGCACCAAGGTGAAGCCCGACTTCACCGGCAACCGGATTGCCATTGATGCGGCGGTGGCGGCAGGCGTGAAGAACTATGTGCTGGTGACCATGGTCGGTATTGACGAGACCCTGGTGGCGCTGGAACCGCGTTTTCAGAAAATGTTCAGCGAACAGATCGACCTGAAAGGACGTGCGGAAAAACACCTGCGCGCCAGCGGGCTGGACTACACCATTTACCGCCCGGGCGGACTGTACACCGGCAATGCGACCGGCACAGCCACTCTTAGTAAAGACCCGCGGGCCATGGGGCTGATTGCGCGCCGCGAACTGGCGCGCATGGTGGTGGCGGGACTCGACGACCCGGCGCGCCGCAATCAGACCTACACCATCATTGACCCCGAGATTGAGCCCGGCTACTGGGACGGCAAATCGCAGACCGCGAACATTCCGCAAGAACTCGACGAGTCAGAACTAGACTAAAAAAGGAAATTTGCGGAAATTATTTCGCGAAAAGCGGCGTCGGCGTGACGCGTGGGTTGCCCTAGAGGCTCTTTGGAGCGCAGCGACGAGCCGAAAGGGCAATTCCTCGCGGCGCGACGGCGGAAGCTATTCCGCAACAACTTCGTTTCGCAAAGTTCCGATGCCGTCAATCTCGACCTCAATGACGTCGCCCGGTTGCATCCACAGTTGCGGCTCGCGCGCAAAACCGACGCCGCTCGGTGTGCCGGTGCTGATCAGGTCGCCCGGACGCAGCGGGCAGAATGACGAGATGTACTCAATCAGGTACGGCACATCGAATTTCAGGTCACTGACCGGGGCGCTTTGCACTGTCTCGCCATTCAGCCGGGTCTGCAGCTGCAGCGCGGCCGGATCGGGAATGTCGTCGGCAGTCACCAGCCACGGGCCGCAGGCGCCGCTGCGCCAGAAATTTTTGCCGGCAATTACCTGGGTGGTGTGATGCTGGTAGTCACGCAGTGAACCGTCCATAAAGCAGGTATAACCGGCAACAAAATTCAGCGCGTCGGCGCGTTTGACGTGATGCGCATGCGCGCCGATAACAACGGCCAGCTCGCCTTCAAAGTCATAGTGACTGGAGTTGCGCGG
Source organism: Gammaproteobacteria bacterium (assembly GCA_030429685.1). Classification (GTDB taxonomy): domain Bacteria; phylum Pseudomonadota; class Gammaproteobacteria; order Steroidobacterales. The sequence continues at coordinate 2,258 of JAUIEY010000149.1, read as the reverse complement.
CCGCAGCAGCGGCTGGCCATGCCCGACCAGGGTGTCGGGATAGCGCGTGAACAGCAGCGGATACTCCGGTTCCGGCCGTCCCATTTCGCGCATGTGCGCCATGTAATTCACACCCACGCAGATGATCTTGCTGGTATCCGACAGCGGCGGCAGAAACTCTGCTGCGCTCATGGCAACCCGCTGAGCATCGCCTTCGACCACCAGTTCGTCACCCGCAACCTGTGCGTTCCGTGGTTGTCCTGCTATTTGTATGGTCGCTATTTTCATGGCTCAGGCCTTACAATAGCCGCCTTTCCCCGCCGACGAAACCAGCCAGGCTCTGATGAACGCAGCCAGAATGCGCATGAACATGACCGAGGGGCCGATCGGACCGGCCATCGTCTCGCTCATGATTCCGATGATGATCGGCATGATCGCACTGGTGTCGTACAACATTGCCGACACCTGGTTCATCGGCCAGCTCGGCACGCTGGAACTGGCAGCAGTGTCGTTCACCTTCCCGGTTGCGTTCATCGTTAACGCCTTGTCGATGGGCCTCGGTGTGGGCACCTCGTCGGTTGCCTCACGCCTGTTCGGCGCCAACGACTCAAGCAATATTCAGCGCATAACCACCCATGCCGCAATGCTGGCCGTGATAGTCGGCATCAGTGTGCTGACTATAGGCCTGCTGACCATTGAACCGGTATTCCGCTTGCTCGGTGCCGACGACACCACACTGCCGCTGATCGAGCGCTACATGAGCATCTACTATTTCGGCGGCGTGTTTCTGATCGTCCCGATGATCGGCAACTCGGTGCTGCGCGCCAGCGGCGATGCCAAAACACCGTCTTACCTCATGACGGCCGGCGCGGTGCTGAATGTCATACTCGACCCTATCCTGATATTCGGCTGGGGACCGATACCGCGGCTGGAAATTGAAGGCGCTGCCATTTCCACGGTGGTGTCGAATGCGCTGGTGGGGGCGCTGTCAGTCAGCATTATTTATTTCCGCGACCATCTGTTCCGGTTTCAGACCGAGGACTGGCCGCTGCTGGTGGATTCGTGGCGGCGTATTCTGCATGTCGGCGTGCCGTCCATGGCCAGCAGCCTGGTGGCACCGGTCACCACCGCGTTTATTACCTGGCAGGTCAGTCAGTTTGGCCAGGAAGCCGTGGCCGGCTTTGGCGTTGCCTCCCGCATCGAAGGCCTGTCGCTGATGGCCCTGATGGCCCTGAGCGCAGCGGTGACGCCGTTCTCGGGGCAGAATTACGGCGCCAAACAATACGGACGTGTGATGGACGGCGCGCGCTTTGCCTGGCGCTGGTGCACCTTCTACGGCTTTGTGGTCGCCGTCATACTGTTTACCGGCGCTGAGTATATTGCGCTGTTGTTCACCGAGAACCCGACCGCGGTCAACACTTCCACCATGCACCTGAGCATGGTGCCGTGGAGTTATGGTTTTCTCGGTATCTCCATGGTGTGTGTAAGTGCGTTTAACGCTATTGGCAAACCCACGCCGGGCATGCTGATTTCAATGAGCCGCACCATCGGCGTGTACGCGCCACTAGCATTTGTGCTGGCCTGGCTGCTGGAACTGCGCGGCGTTTTTCTGGCGGCATTCTGCGCCAATATCGTGGCCGGGCTGCTCGGCTATTTCTGGTTTAAACTGGCCATGAAGCCATACTTCGACGACACACCGGAAACCGCCAAAGAAACTGCCTGAACTGTGCCTACGTTCCGTTGCTACCGCATCGCGAGATCAATCAGTGCAGCGCTGATCGGCCTGATGCTGAGCGCCCTGCCGGCGCGGGCGGAAACTACCCTTACGCTGGTAAGCAGCTGGAATGCGCGCCAGAACTTCACCGCGCACTTTCTTAATTACGTGGACGCAGTGAATGCCGCCGGCAAGGGTGTCATTCAGATCCGCTTCATGGGTGGCCCGGAAGTGGTGCCGCAACGCCAGCTACTGTATGCGCTCCGGCGCGGCATTATTGACATGGCCTTTGGCGGCATGACCTATTACCGCGGCGTGCTGCCCGAGGGTGATGCACTGTTCGCCGCCACCATAGACCCGGCCCGGGCGCGCGCCAGCGGCGCGCTGGATGCGTTGCAGCCGTATTGGCGGGAACGCATCAACAGTCACCTGGTGGGCTGGATGCAGTCCGGCATTGGCCCGAATATCTATCTCAGCGAACCGCCGCGGTTTCGTGAAGACGGGTTGCCCGACCTGAGCGGCCTGAAAATCCGCACCTCGCCGACCAACGTGGAATTGCTCAAGG
>JAUIEY010000148.1 GCA_030429685.1 Gammaproteobacteria bacterium | reverse complement strand
GCTGATGAAGTGCCGCAATGGCGAAATGCCGACTGACGCTGAAAACGAAGCGCAGCGGAAAAGCCTTTACCAGGTGCGGGTGTGGGTGTTCATGATCTGGGCCGGCGTATTTCTGTCGGGATTTGTCGGCATTATCAACCGCAGCGGTACCGTCTACTAGCGTCAGCCGGCACCTAAAGCTTTTGTTCCAGCTCGGGAACAATGTCGAACAGGTCACCCACCAGGCCGATATCTGCAATCTCGAAGATCGGGGCTTCAGGATCCTTGTTAATGGCTACAATCGTGCCGGCATCCTTGATGCCGGTGAGATGCTGGATGGCGCCGGAAATACCGATGGCCACGTACAGTTCGGGTGCGATGATTTTGCCCGTCTGGCCGACCTGCATGTCGTTGGCCACGTAACCGGCATCCACGGCAGCGCGTGAGGCGCCGACCCCGGCGCCAAGCTTGTCTGCGAGTTTGTAAATCAGGGCAAAGTTTTCCTCACTGCCGACGCCACGGCCGCCCGAGACAACTTTTTTGGCGGTCTGCAAATCGGGCCGCTCGCTGGCAGCCGAAGCCAGCTCCACGAAGCGGGTGTGCCCCGGAATCGCGCAGTCAACATTGAGCGCTTCAATAGCGGCCGTGCCGCCATCGGGAGCGTCCTGCCAGGAAGCGGTGCGCACCGTTGCAACGACAATTTTGTCTGCCGGCACCTCAACACTGAGGATGGCATTGCCGGCGTAAACCGGCCGGGTAAAACTGCGGTCCGACACCACGCTCATGATGTCGCTGACCTGACCGACGCCGAGCAGGGCGGCCACGCGCGGCATTACGTCTTTGCCGAAGGTGGTTGAGGGGCCGAACACATGCGTATAACCCGGCGCTGCCGCGGCAATCTGCGGCGCAAGCACAGCGGCCAGCGGCGCTGCATTGTGCGCTGCCTCAACCGTAAGCACTTTGTTGACGCCGGCAATTTGTGCTGCCGCCGCAGCGGCGGCCCCGCACTGGTCGCTCAGGATCAGAACATCAATGCTGTCGGCACCGGTTGCTGCGGCGCAGGCAACGCATTTACGGGTGCTGCTATTCAGGGAGTTGCCGTCCAGTTCGGCGACAATCAGAATTTTACTCATGCTGGTTTTCCTGTGTTGTTGCCGGCCTCAGGCCAGCAAGCCTTTGTCCTTTAATGCGCCCAGTAGTTCGTCGACGCTGCTGACCATGACTCCTTTACTGCGTGCAGCAGGCGTTGCCCAGTGCGTTGCCACAATCTGCTCACCCGTATCGCTTACCAGGTCAGCCAGTTGCAGCGTTTCCAGCGGTTTCTTTTTCGCTTTCATGATGTCGGGCAGTTTGACGTAGCGCGGTTCATTGAGGCGCAGGTCGGTGGTCACCACGGCGGGTAAATCCACCTCGATGGTTTCCAGACCGGCATCCACTTCGCGGGTGACCCGTGCTGTAGATCCTTCCACTTCAAGCTTGGAGGCAAAGGTGGCCTGGGGACGATCCCAGATGGCTGCCAGCATCTGCCCGGTCTGGTTGCAGTCGTCATCAATGGCCTGCTTTCCCATGATAACCAGGTCAGGATTTTCCTGTTCCACCAGGGCCCGGAAAGCGTGTGCGGCCGTCAGTGGATCCACGCCGGCAGCCGTCTCAATCAGGATTGCGCGGTCAGCGCCCATCGCGAGACCGGTGCGCAATTGCTGCTGGCTCTCGCTGTCACCGATGGTGGCGACGATGACTTCGCTGGCTTTGCCGGCTTCGCGCAGCCGCAAGGCCTCTTCCACGGCAATCTCATCGAAAGGATTGACGCTCATTTTCACGCCGTCAGTGACGACGCCGGTGCCGTCAGGCTTGACCCTGATGCGCACGTTGTAATCAACGACTCGCTTGATACAGACGAGTATCTTTTCCATTTCCGGCTCCTGATTGCCCCGATGTTGTTTGCCCGCGCTGCCGCAAGGCAATGAGCGCGGCAGTTCCGGGGCAGGGGTCGTATTGCCAGGGCCGCGCGTGATCGCTTATTTTCTAATATCCGCAGCGGACGTTACAAGGGCAGGTACAGTGATGTTGATTTCAGCCGCCGAACTCGCGGCTCAGCCGGACTCCATCGTGGTCGACTGCCGTTTTAACCTGCTGGATCCGGGCGCCGGCCGCAAAGCCTGGCTGGCGGGCCATATTCCCGGTGCTTTTTATGCCGACCTGGACCGCGACCTGGCGCGTCCGCGCGGGGAGGCGCTGGTCGGGGATGACGGCCGCCATCCGCTGCCGGACCGGGGTGCATTTGCCGCGTTGCTGGGTAACTGGGGGCTTACGCCTGACAAGTTGCTGGTTGCCTATGACGATGTCGGCGGCGCCGTTGCTGCGCGTCTCTGGTGGTTGCTGCGCCAGGCGGGGCACAAGCGGGTGGCATTACTGGACGGTGGGCTGCAGGCCTGGGAACAGGCCGGGCTGGCACTTGAAACCGGGCCGGTAACGCTGCAGGGGAAATCGTACTCGCTGCCGGCAGATGCGTTCGGCAGCGTTGGCGTGGACGAGGTGCAGCGTGGACTGGAGCAGCGCAGCCTGACGCTGATTGATGCACGCGATGCAGGCCGTTTTGCTGGCGCCGCCGAACCGATCGATCCGCGCGCAGGGCACGTGCCCGGAGCGCTAAACCGTCCATTCAGTGAAAATCTGTCGGGTGGTCGCTTCAAATCGCCCGCGCGGCTGCGGCAGGAATTCGACGCCCTTTTCGCTAACCGACCGGATGACATCGTCAGCATGTGCGGATCCGGTGTAACGGCCTGCCATAACTTATTTGCGATGGAACTTGCCGGACTGCGCCCCGGCAGACTCTATGTCGGCTCATGGAGTGGCTGGCTGGCAGACCCGCAGCGGCCGGTAGCTCAGGGCGACGGCAACACCTGAGTATTTTTCGCCCTGCATCTTCGGCCGCGCAAGGCTAGAATAAGCGACCGTTTTGCAGCGCCGGCAGGCCTTCGGTGTCGCTGGCATGAGTTAAGGAAACAAAAACCAACATGAACGACAGCATTTTGCAGCGCGATCACTCTACCGTGCGGGGCACTATCCGCTACACCAGCAAAAAAGAAGGGCGCGAAGGGCAGATTCGTGGCCGCGAATATTTTCAGACCAATACGCATGCTGATGGTGCACGAACCATTATTGTGCACAGCGAAATCGACGACCGGCCAAGTGTGATGCGCGACGCGACCTACAGTCTGGACAAAGACTGGCGGCCGCTGGATTGTTTTGTACGCCTGACGGTGGACGACAGCTTTATGGGCAGTGGGTGGTTTCGCATGGGCGACGGTTTCATCGAATGTGAAACCTATACCGCGCTGGAAGGCCGGGTGACGCAGCGCATGGAGACGCATGGCTGGCCAAAGACATTTCAGAACCATGCCATTGCCTGCGATGCCTGGCACATGCGGCTGTTTGACCGCAGCAAACCCGGCGAAATCCAGGCGCTGGATGAGATGCTGTTGTGTTCGCCGGATCATCGCGGCGCCACCGGCCCCATGCTGTTCAAGATCGGCATGCACGTGAAATACATCGGTGAGGAAAGTATTACAGTCGAAGCGGGCGAATTTGACGCCTATCATTTTCAGATGGTTTCGGCACCGGGTCTGCCGGAAGCGCATCCCGACTACGATATCTGGTGCACCAGCGACGGCAACTACACGTTCCTGCGCGGTGATATCGGCGGTTACATGCAGACCTATTACGAGCTCACGGAATTAGTCGGCGACGGCGAGTAGCAGCCTGACATGCTGCGTTCACTGACTTGATCTGAGCCATTGACGGGGCAATACGATGATCGAGAAACTGCGTGCCTGGTGGAGCTATGATGCCGCCAGTGAACAGGCCAGCGAGGATAATCCGGTTGCACCGCTGGCCGATGAACAGCGGCGCGGCGCCGGGCCCCTGCTTACTTTGGCGTTCGGTTGGGGTTTTCTGGTTACGGGCCTGATCACCGGCGGGGCGCTCGGCAGCGGCCAGGTATTCTGGCCGGACATGATCGCCGCCTCGCTGGCCGGCAATACCGCCAATTTTGTTATCGGCGCGCTGGTCGGCTACGTCGGTTACAAAACGGCCTGCAACAGCGGACTGCTTTACAAACTGGTTTACGGCCAGATTGGTGCCTACCTGCCGGTACTGGTCATTGCCGCATTGCTGATTGGCTGGCAGGGCATAGTGGTGGGCGCTTTCGGCATGGCCTGGGCCGGCGACGCCGATAGTGCCACGTTTTATGCAGTGGCCATCCTGGCCGGACTGCTGTTTACCGCGACTACTTATTTTGGCGTGCGCGGTCTGGAGCTGGTCAGCATTCCCGCTGTCGCGGTGCTGGTCGGCGTAGGTCTGTACGCTGCCTGGCTGAATATTGATCAGGCCGGCGGCTGGAGCGGGTTTTTGCAACTGTCAGCGGAGACCGTGGCCGGCGCCGAACAGCCGCTGGGATTTCTGACGGCCATGAACATGGTGATCGGTTCGTGGATCGTTGGTGCAATTGTAATGCCTGAATACACCCGCTTTGCACGCAAGGCCTGGGTAGCAATCGCCATTCCGTTTATCGTGATGATCATTGCCCAGTGGTTCCTGCAGGTGGTGGGTGCGCTCGGCGGCGTGGTATCCGGTACATTTGATTTCACCAGCTACCTGCGGGAGCAGGGCGCGATCATTGCTTTTATCGGCGTGGTCGGCATGAGCATGGCGTTGTGGACCACAGGTGATGCCAACCTTTATTTGCCGGTGATCCAGACCTCCAGCGTGTTCAAGCGGCCGCAGCATGCCATGACGGTTATTTGCGGCGTGCTGGGTACCATCGCCGGGCTGAACATCTACCAGTATTTTCTCGACTGGATTAACCTGCTGGCCAGCATTGTGCCGCCGCTGATCGGTCCGGTTATCGGGCACTATTACTTTGTGATGCGCGGCAGATTTGCTCCCGGCGATCTGGAACGTCTGCCGGTTTGGCGGCCGGCAGCTTTTGCCGGTTATATCGTTGGCGCCGTGGTAGCGATCATGAATTCGCAGGGGGTTGTATTCGACCCCGAAACCACCGTGCCTGCCCTGCTGGGACTGATCGTATCCGTGGTGGTCTACCTGCTGGTGTATGCTTTGATGCCCCGGCATCATGCCGCCGGCTAATCGAATATAACCTCAATCAGTTCTCCAGCGGGTCCGCGCAACAGGCCGGTGCGGCGTCCGTTGTAGGGAAATTCAGCAAGTTCTTTGGGCGGCGTGATCCAGTCGAGTGTCGGCGCCGACCGGGTG
>JAUIEY010000147.1 GCA_030429685.1 Gammaproteobacteria bacterium | reverse complement strand
CGGCTTTTATGTTTCCGGTGGATTCGGTTTTGCATCAGGCCTATCTGGCACTGGTACTCGCCGGCATTGCCGCGGGAGCCGTATCGGCCTATGCGCCCGTACCGCAGGCATTTCCGTTTTTTGTGGTGCCGGCGCTGGCGCCTTTCGCGGCGCAGGTCTGGCTGTCGGGCAACGAACATGGCCCGGTTCTGGCCATGCTGGTGGTGCTGTTTTTGCTGGCACTTATCCGCGCCGCCGGTGAAGCCCGCAAAAACGTTGTCAGCCTGCTTACCCTGCAGCTTAAAAACGCCGACCTGACGCGCGAGCTGCACCATCGCGCCACCCACGACTCGCTGGTGAACCTCGTCAATCACGGCGAATTTAACCGGCGCCTGCGCAAACTGACCGCCGACTACCGTCGGGCCGATGACGACTATTCGCTGATCTTTATTGATCTCGACCTGTTTAAAGAAGTCAACGACAGCGGCGGACATGCGGCCGGCGATCTGATCCTGAAAGGTGTGGGTGAAATCATCCGGCGCAACACCCGCGGCGACGACACCGCTGCACGCGTGGGTGGTGATGAATTTGCGGCAATCCTGGAAGGCTGCCCGCAATCGCGCGCGCTTGAAATCGCTGAAAAGATCCGCCGCGAAATTGAAGCCATGCGCATCGAATACGAAGGCCGCTACTACGCGGTCAAGGCCAGTATCGGTGTGTCCTACGGTCTGGTTGGCGAACATACCGCCACCAGCATGCTGAAGGCGGCGGACGCAGCCTGCTACGCAGCCAAGGAAGAAGGCCGCAATCGCGTGCGCGATAACCGCGCCAGCGAGTCCTATCAGACCACCGACCGCTTCGAGCTCACCCAGGACATCGGCATGTCCACCCATCAGGGCGCGGCCTGAATCCGCAACCAGCCGCAGTAAAGGCTGCCGGCAGCCCCTATATCCGCCCGTTACAAAAAGTTACAGACTGTTACCCCAGTGCTGCCATAGCTCGGCCCGATACCACTATTGTCTTGTCATTCCGTGACTTAGCGCCTGTCTGCTGGGATATTCCAGAGGCCTGTCAGGCCGCCACGGTCCCGCAGGGGTGATCGGGTCGGTGGATGGGCGCATACCCATCTTCTAAGATTCATCGCCCTCAGCCTGATATATATCAGGGTGATTTACTAACTTGTTGTATTGCAACATTTTTTGGCTGATATGGACGTAAAAACACTTTGTCTGGGTCTGCTCAGCGTGCGCGAGGCATGCGGCTACGATCTGAAAAAAACGTTTGAAACCTCTTTCAAGCATTTCTTCCCGGCGGGTTATGGCTCAATCTACCCCGCTCTGGCTGATCTGGCCGCCAAAGGGCTGGTCGAGTGCGAGGAAATACCCCAGGTCGGCAAACCTGACCGCAAGGTTTACCGCATCACGGAGGCCGGGGAAAAAGCCTTTGTCAGCGCTCTCAACAGCACTGAACCGCAACACAAACTGCGGTCGGAATTTCTGGCGATGATTTATTTCGCCGATCTGGTTGATGACAACCGGCTGATGGAAGTGCTCGACGACCACGTCGAACAATTGCGGGAAACGGTGCGCTACATCGAGCATCAGGAACGGCACAGCACCAAATCTGCGGGCGCTTCATTCGTCGCAGGATTCGGTGCGGTTGTGGCGCGTGCGGCTGCTGAGTACATCGAATCGCATCGGCACATGCTGACCGACAAGGTCGCGATCAAAGCCAGCGGTGAAGAACTCGCAGATTGCAAATGGGCAGCGAATAGTTAATGAACATCAAAGCAACAATATCGGCCCGTCCATGGATTCTGGCGATCATCGTTTTTGCCCTGCTCGCGGTCTGGATGAGCACTGGAATTCTCTTTTCGGAACCGGATTTCAAGGACGAAGCGTCCCAGGTGCAATCGGCCAGCAGTACCGGTGGTCCCGTATCGGTGCAGGTTGAAACCCTGGTGGCGGAACCGATTGTGCGCATGGTGCGTGTAAACGGTCGCACTGCGCCGGCACGCGAAATAATGATCGCCGCGGAGACCGAGGGCCGTGTAGAGGCAATCAATGCCCGGCGTGGTGAACGCCTGCGGCAGGGACAGGCCATTCTGACTCTGGATATGCGCGACCGCATGGCACGGGTGAAGCAGGCGGAGGCCAGCGTGCGTGAGCATCAGACCGCTTATCAGGGCCAGACCACCCTGCAGGCCGATGGCTACGTATCGGAAACCCAGATTGCCGAAACCCTTGCCAAGCTGGAAAACTCCCGTGCTGAGCTGCTGCGGGCCCGGCTGGATCTCGAAAACCGTGTAATTCGCGCACCCTTTGACGGCGTATTGCAGGAACGTGATGTCGAAATCGGCGACTTTGTCCGCTCCGGCGATCAGGTGGCTGCTTTTGTCGACAATCTGACCCTGATTGCTACCGGTACGCTGGCCGAGCAGGAAGTCGCCAATATCAGCGTTGGCGACAAAGCCACTGCACGGCTGGTAACCGGCCAGGAGGTGATTGGCAGCATTCGCTATATATCACAGGTCGCGGAACTGGAAACGCGCACTTTCACTATCGAAATGGAAATTGACAACACCGATGGCAGGCTGCCGGCCGGCGTTACGGCGGAAATGTTGCTGGAAGGCGGCGAAGCACTGGCGTATCCGATGTCGCCCGCAATGCTGACCCTTAACGCCGATGGCGTAATCGGGGTTATGGTGGTTGATCCATCGCAGCATGCCCGGTTTGTGCCGGTAACAATTGAGAAATCAACCAGTGACGGCGTCTGGGTATCCGGCCTCGGCGAGACCGCCACCGTTATTACCGTTGGCCAGGGCTTTGTGCGTCCCGGGCAAGCCGTTGAAATCAGTACCGCAAAAGAGATGTCGGAGACAGCGCTGGCCGCGGAATCATTGCGATGATGAACATTATTGAGGCGGCCAATAGTCGCAGCCGCACCGTCCTGATCGCACTCGCAGTAATCATGGCGGCGGGTGTTGTCTCCTACAACACCATTCCCAAGGAATCGGAACCCGAAGTCAACGTTCCGTTCATCTTTGTGGAAGTGTTTCTCGAGGGCGTGGCACCCGAAGACGCCGAAAGGTTGCTGGCGCGGCCGCTGGAGCAGGAACTCCAGACTGTCGAAGGCGTTAAGGAGATGGTTGCGTCGGGCTCCGAAAATCGCGCCACGGTGACCCTGGAGTTTGAGCCGGAAGCCAATGTCGACAAGGCGCTGGCTGACGTGCGTGAAAAAGTCGACCTGGCGCGTGCCAAACTCCCGGCGACCGCGGAAGAACCGCGCGTCATGCAGGTGAAGTTCTCGCGCTTTAACCCCATGCTGGTCATGCTGCTGGGCGGCGATGCGCCGGAAAGAACGCTGAATGCGCTGGCCCAAAAACTGCGTGACGACGTTGCGAGCCTGGAGGGCGTGCTGGAAGTCAATGTGGTGGGCCTGCGCGAAGAACTGCTTGAGGTCATCATCGACCCGCTGTTGATGGAAAGCTATAACCTGTCGCCCAATGACGTATTAAATTTTGTCCAGAACAACAACCGGCTGGTAGCCGCCGGTTCGCTGCAGGGCGAACAGGGCCGGTTTGCCATTAAGGTTCCGGGCGTGATTCAGGGCCCCGAAGACGTGCTGGACCTGCCGATCAAGGTCAACCAGGGGCGCGTAGTTCGCTTCAAGGACATCGCCAGTGTGCGCCGCACCTTTAAAGATCCGGCGGGCTACGCGCGGATCAATGGCCAGCCCGCGGTGGCACTTGAGGTCGTCAAGCGCGGCCATTCCAACGCCCTGCATACCATTGACGAGGTCAAGGAAATCGTCAGCCAGTCGGCCAAGACATGGCCGCCCGGCGTCAGCCTGACTTATTCGGCAGACAAATCCTTTCATATCCGCAAGAACATGAACACGCTGATGAACAATGTCATCACAGCGGTGGCACTCGTGTTCATCGTGCTGATAGGTATTCTTGGTATTCAGAATGCCTTGCTGGTGGGTGTCGCTATACCCGGCTCCTTCTGCATTGCGTTTTTCATGCTGAATATCACCGGCTCCACGCTCAATATGGTGGTGCACTTTGCCATGATCATCGCCATCGGCATGCTGGTGGACGGCGCCATTGTAGTGACGGAACTGGCCGACCGGCGCATGGCGGAGGGCCTGCACCGGCGTCGCGCCTACACCGAAGCAGCGCAGCGCATGGCCTGGCCGATCATTGCCTCCACCGCCACAACGCTGGCAGCATTCCTGCCACTGATAATGTGGCCGGGATTTACCGGCAAGTTTCTGCGCATGATGCCGCTGACACTGATCTATATTTTGTCTGCATCGCTGCTCATGGCGCTGATATTTGTGCCTACACTGGGCTCCACTTTCGGCAGACCTGGATTGTTTAACGAAAAAATCCGCCGCGATCTGCTGGCCGCCGAAGACGGTGATCTCGACAGTATCGGCGGTTTCACCGGCAGCTACCTTGGTGTATTGAAAAAAGTGCTGGCGCGGCCCGGCACCACACTCGGCGTTATTGTGCTTATCCTCGTAGGTCTATATGCCGCCTACGGTATGTGGGGCAAGGGCCTGGAGATGTTCCCGCGGGTGGAACCCGCATCGGCCGCCGTGGATATTCGGGCTCGCGGCGACCTCTCGGTAGCGGAGAAAGACCGCATCGTGCGCCAGGTAGAAGAACGTATCTACGGCATCGAGGGCATTCGCTACGCCTACGTAAAAAGTGGTGAGACCGGCCGCGGATCGTCTGCCGATATGATCGGCTCGGTGCGGCTGAACTTCGCCAATTGGCGCACACGGCGCCCGGCGGTCGAAATTCTTGCCGAAATCCGTGAACGTACCAAGGATATCGGCGGCATACAGATAGAAACGCGCACGCAACAGGGCGGCGAGCAGGAAGGCAAACCGATTAATATCGAGCTGTCCGCAATTGACCGCGAGGCACTAAAAGTTGCGGCTACCCGTCTGCGCGAAGCATTGGAAGAGATTCCCGGCGTAATTAATGCCGAAGACACTGCACCCATGGCCGGCATTGAATGGGAGCTTAAGGTTAACCGGACCGAAGCAGCGCGTTTCGGCGCGGACGTCAGTCTCGTGGGCACCATCATTCAGCTGGTCACCAATGGCATCAAGGTGGGCGAATATCGCCCTGATGATTCGGACACCGAAATTGATATCCGGGTCAGGTTCCCGCGGGATAACCGCAGCCTCGATCAACTGAGCGATTTGCGGGTCCCCACGCAGCAGGGCAGCGTGCCGATCAGCACATTTGTTACGCGCG
>JAUIEY010000146.1 GCA_030429685.1 Gammaproteobacteria bacterium | reverse complement strand
TGATGCATCACATTACGGCGGCCCTGCGCGCCCATGCCCTGTTTCACAAGGACGTGGACTATATCGTCAGCAACAATGAAGTTGTGATTGTGGATGAGTTTACCGGTCGGACGATGCCCGGCCGGCGCTGGTCTGACGGTTTGCACCAGGCGGTGGAGGCCAAGGAGCGCGTTACGATCAAGGAAGAAAATCAGACCATCGCGTCGATTACCTTCCAGAACTATTTCCGCATGTACGACAAGCTTGCTGGCATGACGGGTACGGCTGATACCGAGGCATTTGAGTTCCAGAGCATCTACGGTCTCGAAGTGGTGGTCATACCGACCCATCGACCAATGGTGCGCGATGACCAGCCCGATCTGGTCTATTTGACCCAGCGCGATAAATATCTGGCCATCATCGAAGACATCAAGGATTGTGTTGAGCGCAGCCAGCCCGTACTGGTGGGTACCACGTCTATCGAAGCGTCAGAACTGCTGTCACGCGAACTCAAAAAAGCCAACATCAGGCACGAGGTGCTGAACGCCAAACAGCATGAGCGCGAAGCCCATATTGTCGCCGAGGCGGGCCGGCCCGGCGCGGTCACTATTGCCACCAACATGGCGGGCCGCGGTACCGATATCGTGCTGGGCGGCAGCCTCGAAGCTGAATTGGCTGAACTGGGCGATAGCGCCGACGAAGCTGCGCTGGCGGAACACCGCGCCGACTGGGACAAGCGACACGCCAAGGTGCTGGCAAGTGGTGGTCTGCACATAATCGGTACCGAGCGCCATGAATCGCGGCGCATCGACAACCAGCTGCGCGGCCGCTCCGGCCGGCAGGGAGACCCCGGATCAAGTCGCTTCTATCTGTCCATGGAAGACAACCTGATGCGAATTTTCGGCGATCCGGAACGCACTAAGGCGCTGTTGTCGCGGGTCGGTATGCGCGAGGGCGAGGCCATTGAGAGCGGTATGCTGACGCGCCAGATCGAACGCGCCCAGCGCAAGGTGGAGGCACACAACTTTGACGCCCGCAAGCAGTTGCTGGAATACGACGATGTCGCCAACGATCAGCGTACGGTAATTTATCAGCAGCGCAACGAACTGATGCAGGCTGACGATATTGCCGATTCGGTTGCCGGTATTCGTGTCGAGGTGGTCAGCGAATTGATTGATGAGCATATGCCACCGCAGACCATGGAAGAACAGTGGGACGTTGCCGGCCTTACTCAGGCGCTGGAGCGGGAATTCGGCGTCAGTGCTGATATTGCGGCCTGGCTGGAAGAATCAGATGCCACTCGCGATGATGTTCTTGATCGCGTTATCGCCGCGATGGAAGCGGAATATGAAGCCAAGACCGCACTGGTCGGCGCCGATATCATGCGTCAGGTCGAAAAGGAGTACATGCTCAAGTTCATCGACATGTACTGGCGCGAGCACCTGGCTGGCCTGGATTACCTGCGGCAGGGTATCGGGTTACGCAGCTACGCGCAGAAAAACCCCAAACAGGAATACAAGCGCGAAGCATTCGAAATGTTTGGCGCCATGCTTGATCGCGTTAAGCATGATCTGATTGTGTTTTTGTCACAGGTGCGTGTGCGCGGCGAGGAAGACATTAAAGCGGCGCAGCAGCGTACGGCAGTTGAGAAAATGCAGTACCAGCATGCCGAGGCATCTGCTCTGGCAGGACCGCAGGCGGCGCCACCGCCTCCCGGTCCGGCTGCGGCACCCGCGACAGGTCCGACCGCACAGCCCGGACAGCAACCGGCAGCGACAACACCGTTTGTGAGAGATGTGCCGAAAGTCGGACGCAACGAAGCCTGTCCCTGCGGCTCAGGAAAAAAATACAAACACTGTCATGGCAAGCTCTCCTGAGCTACCGCAGCTACCTGACATTCACGTTGCTGCCGGTGTATTGCGCGATGCACAGGGACATGTGCTGATTGCGCAGCGCACGACCGGCAAAGCGCATGCCGGGGCCTGGGAGTTTCCCGGCGGCAAGCTTAACAACGGTGAGAAACCGCTGGCCGGCTTGCAGCGCGAACTGCGGGAGGAACTTGGTATTGAGGTGGTGGTGGCTCGTCACCTGATGCGCTACAGCCATAGCTATCCGGAGCGCCGGGTGCATCTCTATGTGTGGCTCGTCCCGGCCTGGCAGGGTCAGCCGCAAAGTCTTGAAAACCAGCCACTGCGCTGGCTGGAGCCGGTCCGGTTGCTGGCCGGAGGGCTGCTGGAGGCGGATGCCGCCATTGCCTTAAAGCTGCAGGCAGACCTGGCAGTGAATACGGCGCCGCTGGAACCGGCCCTTGTTGCGCACACGGAGCGCCTCAACAAATAGTCAGTTCAAACTCGACATCGTCGGTGGTTTGCGTGGGCTTTACCTCGCCGCTGCGCCACTGCATGAAGCGCACGGAAAAACGATGCTGACTGCCGCTTATTTCAGGATACAGTTCCGCGCCTTCAGGAAGTGTAATGCGAATCAAACCGTTGATAGTTTCGCGGCTCATCGTATGCTGATAGACGCCAGCCTGAGCGATGCGTTTACCGGGTTGTCGACTGTTGCGCACAATCCAGAGCAAGCCCATTACGGCATCACATAGCGGACGCACCACTTCAATCCAATTGGCGACATCGGCGGCGCGTCGTTCCATGCTTTGCCGCAACCAATGCGTATATTCCGGAATGTCGAAGGCGCAGGTTCCACCCGGGATACTGCTGCGATGCCGGATGGCATTCAGAAATTCATTGTCTTTGAGTTCCTGCAGGTATTTCGGGCCTATGGCACTGAGGTTGCCGCGCAGCCCCTGCAGTTTCCGCGTGACGCCCTGCAAGCGGGCGGTATCAATGTCATCGGCCTGCTGCAGTCGTTCCAGCATAAACAGCTGGCGCTCCAGTTCTTTCAGCACATCACCGCGCACGTCGCCGCGTGACAGGATCGCAACAATATCCAGCAGTCCGTCAACCGCATCACGGCTCGCCCAGGATGAATTCTTCTCGGCCTGGAAGCACAAGCGACGATAGAGAAATTCCAGGCGCAAAAATGTCCGCATGCGCTCATTGAGCGGTTGCTCATATAAGGGTAGGGCTGCGCCGGCTGTTTGCTGCGCAGTTATTTCCGCCGCCTGGGTCATTAATGAATTGTGTCTGAGACCACGGGCGACCGCAAACCAGCCGGCTGAATCACCCGCTGCTCAGGGCTTTGCGCCCGTCCGGCTGCGGGCCAGGTCGAGATAGTGCGCGTGTAAGCTGGCGACCCGGTCGCGCAGTTCGGCGCGGTCGGTATTGTTCTCCAGCACATCATCAGCCGCCTGCAGCCGTTGTTCACGGCTGGCCTGCTGGCCGATTATCCGTGCGGCTTCGGCAGCGGCTACAGAGTCGCGTGCCATGAGTCGCTGTTGCTGTAGTTCCGGGCTGATATCAACCACCAGGACCCGATCCACCAGCGCGGCAAAATCCGTCTCTACCAGCAGGGGTACCACAATGACCACATAGGGACTGGCGGAATTCTCGGCTGCCTCAATGGCCTGCAACGTGCGCGCGCGGATACGCGGGTGCAGTATCGCTTCCAGCTGCTGCCGGCGCGACTTGTCCGCAAATACCAGTGACCTCAGTCTGGCCCGGTCCAGCGAGCCATCCGGCAGCAGAATATCGTTGCCAAATTCGGTGACCACTTCAGCCAGTCCGGGCTCACCAGGGGCCACCACTTCGCGGGCCAGCACATCAGTGTCGATTACCGCTGCGCCGAGTTCAGCCAGATAATCCGCTACTGCAGTTTTGCCGCTGGCGATTCCCCCCGTGAGTCCGACTTTAAGCACTACTGCAGTCCGGCGAATTCCAGATAGCTGGTTACCAGAGCTTCGCCCCACAGCAGCGCTATCAGCCCGGCGCCGGCCAGGTAGGGGCCGAAGGGAATGGGAATCTGCCGGTCGCGGCCGAGTACGGCTATCATGCCGATGCCGGTCACCGCGCCAACAGCTGCCGACAACAATATGATCAGCGGCAACTGCTGATAGCCCAGCCACGCGCCCAGTGCTGCCAGCAATTTGAAATCACCGTACCCCATGCCTTCCTTGCCGGTGGCAAGCTTGAACAGCCAGTATATGCTCCACAGGCTGAGGTAACCCGCGGCGGCGCCGAGCACGCTGGAACGCAGGTCCGGCATCGGCAATTCCCATGCCGGCGCCATGGCGCTCAGCAACAGGCCGGCCCACAGCAGCAGGTAGGTAATACTGTCGGGCAGCAACTGGTGGTCAAAATCTATGACCGTCAGGGCGATCAGGCACCAGACAAAAAACAGCGCTGCCAGGCCTGCCGGTCCGCCGCCAAAATGCCAGATCATCAGCCCGGAAAGCAGGCCGCTGACGAGTTCGATGAGCGGGTAGCGCCTGGCAATGGGCGCATTGCAGGCTGCGCAGCGACCGCGCAACAGTACCCAGCTGAGTACCGGAATATTTTGCCAGGCCTTGATCTGGGCGCCGCAATCGGGGCAGCGTGAGCGCGGCGTAAACAGGTTAAACGGTGTTTCCGTTCCGGTCTCGGCATCGCCGGAGTCGAGCATTTCGCGAGCCTGACGGCGCCAGTCCCGCTCCATCATGATAGGCAGACGATAAATTACGACATTCAGAAAACTGCCCACCAGCAGCCCGAGCACAACGCCCCCGGCAATACCCAGCATAGTGAAATCCGCTTATGAGATTGCCGCTATCTTAGCAAAGGCCTAGATAACCGCACCCATCTTGAAGATCGGCAGATACATGGCCACCACCAGACCGCCAACCAGCACGCCGAGGATAGCCATGATCATCGGCTCCAGCAGACTGCTAAGGCTGTCGACCGCATTGTCGACATCTTCTTCATAGAAGTCGGCAACCTTGCCGGACATTTCGTCGAGCGAGCCGGATTCCTCACCCACGGCAATCATCTGAATTACCATGTTCGGGAACAGGCCGGTGTTTTCCATACATTGCTGCAGGCGTGAACCGGTTGCGACTTCGTCTTTGATCTCCAGCACAGCCTTTTCGAATACCACGTTACCTGTGGCGCCGGCCACCGATTCCAGGCCTTCAACCAGCGGCACACCGGCAGCAAACATGGTTGACAGTGTGCGGGCAAAACGCGCAATGGCTGATTTTTCCAGAATCGGGCCAATCACCGGAATCTTCAGCATCATTCGATCCTGCATCATGCGCAGTTTCTTGCTGCGTTTGTACATATAGAGGTAGCTGCCGATAATCGCGCCTATGCCAAGCGCCAGCCAGATGCCCTGCGAGCGGACAAATTGCGACAGGTCAATCACCATGCG
>JAUIEY010000145.1 GCA_030429685.1 Gammaproteobacteria bacterium | reverse complement strand
AATACCAGCGCGCGTGGCACCAGCGCGGCTCGGCTTAAGTTAAATAGTCGGTCGACCGGCGCGCGGTGCGCCGGTTTTAGCGTGGAAATGCGAACCACATCGCGGCTTGGGGCAATGAGTCTACATAATCTAAGCAGACGGGCTGCGCCAGATGCGGGCCCGCGAATAACCATGCTTGTAGACAATCTTCTCAAACAGCCTCGGGACTGCCTGGAAATCTGCCTGCGTGAGCAGAGCTATGGCAGTTCCGGGCGTGCCGATTTGATTCGCGATGTGATGGGCCTTGCCAATTTGCCGGGCGCGGAAGCGCGTCACATCGTGCTGGGTGCGCACCGCGATGCTGACGGGAAAATTGCTGTCAGCGGCCTCGACGAAAAAGCCCTGGCCGAAGTCGAAGGCTATGCCGGTCTGGTACGCCAGTATCTTGAGCCGCAGCTGAGTGTCGATATGAATTGCAGCAGCGTGCGCGGCAAACTGGTAGCCGTTCTGACCATTGATCGCTGCGACAATCCGCCGTATCTGGTCTGTACTGATTTGAGTCAGGACCTGAAAACCGGCGCCTGCTGGATACGCGAACCCGGGCTGTTCCGTGCCGCCCGCCGGGCTGATCTTGACCGAATGTTTGGCAGTTCCGGCGAACCTGCGGTGGCATCGCCGGCTGCGGTGGCAGCACCTGCCGTAAGTATCGGCTTTGGCGACGACCCGGCAGCGCAACAGTGGATAACGCGCATACCGGATCTGAGCACAGCACCGTCTGCGCTTGCCACCAAAAGGCTGCAGGATCAGATAGCCGTAGTGAAAGCGGCGGGGGAGCGCGATGTCGCCGACTCCAGCGTGGCCCGGCTGGTTCACGCACAACAGTATGGCAGTGATCTGCCATACGATGAGCGTGGTGTGAATACCTTGATCGAAAACTTTAACGCGGTACCGGATGACTATCACGACGCCGATGCCTACTACTTTCAGGAAAGCAACGCGCTGAAACTGAATTTCAGTATCTGCAATAACGGTGAGCAGTTGCTGGAAGAGGTAACCGTGGTGATCACAATGCCCATGGTCGATGAGTTTGCCGTGGTGGAAAAACTATGTCCCGAGCCGGGGCGTTCGGAACACGAAAGTGATTTGCTGGAATACCCGGCGGTAACGTTTTACAAAGGTGCGGCACAGGTGCGTCAGGATATAGAGCAGTTGCATCCCGGCCACTCGCAATCCCTCTACGAAACGGCGCTGCGGGTCGCTTTGCGCCCGGCCATTGCCGGCAAGAAAATTGCCCTTCGTTACGCCTTGCATGCACGCGGTCTGCATGAACCTCAGGAAGGCGTGCTCAGGCTGGTATTGAAAGGCTAGAGCCCTGTCTAGCGTTGACCTTCAAGCGGGTTGAAGGTTAACAATGTCAGTTCTGCATTTGCTTCTACCGGGGAATTGTTATCTTGAAGAGCGTCAACGCGCGCGCGGCTATGTCGGTCGCAATGCTATTTGCTGTTACTACCGTCAATGCCGGGCCGCCGCTGGTCACCGATGACCCGGGTGTACTGGCCACCGGTGGCTGGGAATACATACTGGCGGTAGAGGGCGACAAAAGAGATGTCGGTGACTCATATATAGCCCCGGGGCTGGAAGTTGCCTATGGCTTTTCCGACAGCATGCAGGGATCAGTCGCCATTGCACGTACTGTTGTGGACGAACCCGGCAGCAGCAGCCGATCCGATTTCGATGCCATCGGTTTTGAATTCAAATGGCAGTTGTTCAGCAATGACAGCGTTGCTGTTGCCGTGGCGCCATCGTATTCGTTTCCATTTACCAGTTCATCCACCAATCGCGGCATCATTGAGGACGTGAATGTGCTAAGCCTGCCGGTAATCGCGTCATATGAAACCGGGCCATGGGCTTTTAACGCACAACTGGCATATGAGGCCACGTCAAGTGGCCCGAATGGCAAATTCGCGGGCCTGGCGGCCGGCTACGGCGTGAATGAGCAGCTGACCTTGCTGGCGGAAGTTTATACGGTGCGTGTATCCGGTCAGGATGCCGACGAGAACAACTGGAACATCGGTGCCGAATACGCGGTCAATGATGCGCTTGCACTGCTGTTTTCCTATGGTGGCAGTCTCAGTTCTGACCTGCCGGCCATGGAAGAACTGGACGAAGCATTTTTTCTCGGCCTGATTTACGTCACCGAATAGTCACCGGCGAAAATACCGCGATTTTTGTTCAATAGCCGTTCCCGGCAGCCGCCGGAAACGCTATGATGCGCGCCCGCGCACATCCTGCAGCCCGCATGGCGCAATGCAAAATAATCTCCGGCTGCGGCAAATTCAGGCGAGAAACCTAATGAATCTGGACAAGGTGCCTGTGGGTGATAACCCGCCGGAGAACGTTAATGTGGTGATCGAAGTCCCGCTGGGCGGCGAACCGATCAAGTATGAAGTGGACAAGGCCAGCGGCGCGCTCATGGTGGATCGGTTTCTGTATACCGCCATGCATTACCCGTGTAACTACGGTTTTATCCCCAATACCTTGTCAGATGACGGCGATCCTGTGGATGTCATGTGCTACGGCAACCGGGCACTGACGCCGGGATGCATCATTTCGGTGCGGCCGATCGGTGTGCTGAT
Source organism: Gammaproteobacteria bacterium (assembly GCA_030429685.1). Lineage (GTDB taxonomy): Bacteria > Pseudomonadota > Gammaproteobacteria > Steroidobacterales. Next base: position 2,700 of record JAUIEY010000145.1, on the reverse strand, counting down.
CATGGAAGATGAAGCCGGCCGGGACGAAAAAATACTGGCCGTGCCGTCGCGCCGCCTGACTAAGTACTACGATCACGTCACCGACTACCGCGATATGCCGCCGATCCTGCTGGACCGGATCGCACATTTCTTTGAACAATACAAAGCACTGGAACCCACCAAGTGGGTGAAGGTGATCGGCTGGGAAGGCCTGGAAGAAGCCCAGCGGCTGATCCTGGAGGGTGTCGCCAAGGCGTGAGGGCATTCTGAGCCGCCAGCGGCACCCCGCCCCTATAGCGATAAAATACGCATAATGTATATTATGTTAAATAGACCATATATCGACACAGGGCGCTGCCCCGGCTCAGCGCCTCCGGGTTTCGCCTAGAGTAGATTGACCGGTGTTTTCAGGTAGCTGGTGCCGTTGCTTTCCGCCGGCGGCAGTTGCCCGGCGCGGATATTGATTTGCACTGCGGGCAGTAACAACCGCGGCATGTCCAGGGTTTTGTCGCGAGCCTCGCGCATGGCCACGAAATCGCTCTCACTGATGCCCTGACGGACATGCACGTTGTGGGCAAGCTGCTCGCCTACACTGGTTTCCCAGGCGTGCTCCGCGCGTTCCGGCGTCAGGTAGTCATGGCACAGATACAGTTTTGTATTGGCAGGTAATGCCAGCACTTTCTGAATGGAACGGTACAAGGCAGCCGCGTCACCGCCGGGAAAGTCGGCCCGCGCCGTGCCATAGTCCGGCATGAACAGGGTGTCGCCGACAAAGGCGGTGCCACCGATCAGATAGGTCAGACAGGCCGGTGTGTGACCGGGGGTGTGCATAACCTCCACTTCCAGTTGCCCTATTCTGAACCTGTCGCCGTCGGCAAACAGGCGGTCGAATTGTGAGCCGTCAGTCGCAAAATCCGGTTCGAGGTTAAAAATGCCCGCAAAAATGCGTTGAACGTCGACTATATGTGCACCGATCGCCGTTTTGCCGCCGAGCGCGCGCTGCAGATAAGGCGCAGCTGACAGATGATCGGCATGGGCATGCGTTTCGAGAATCCAGTCAACGGCCAGCTGCTTGTTTCGCACAAAATCAATCAGCCGGTCGGCTGATGCTGTCGCGGTGCGGCCTGATTTGGGATCAAATTCCAGTACCGAGTCGATGATCGCGCAATGTGGCCCGTCGGGTTCGGCAACCACATAGCTGACGGTGGACGTCTGTGGGTCGAAAAAACTCTCGATGACCGGCCGGCTCATGGTTGCGGTTCTGTCAATGCAGCTAGCTGCTGCTGCACAACCTGACGCAACTCGTCGGGTATATCCGGTTGATTCAGCAGCCTTACCAGGCGTTCCCGCCCTTCGTCCGCACGGCCCCGCGCGATGGAACTCATGCCGCCGTACCAAAGCGCCTTGGGGCTGTCCGGTGCTTGCTGCAGCACGCTGTCCAGCAAGTCGCCGGCACTGGTGAGGATGCTGTTGCGATCGGCCAGCAACAGCGCTTCGGCATAAGCCAGACTCACGCCGGGGTCTTCGCCGCCGGTCATTTCCCAGGCCTGATGATAGGCCTGCACTGCGTCCTCAAATCGCTGCAGGGTTGCGTAACTGCGCCCCAGCATGGTCAGGCCTTCAACGGTGGGTTCCTCGGCCATGCGCGCCGCCAGCCCGTCCACCATGGCCTGAATCTGCTCAGGCCCCGGCGCCGCGCCGGGCGGCGGCGCTGTGAGACGCTCTGGATTGTCCCAGGGGTAGCTGCTGACCTGGGTGTAGAGCGACAGCACGGCCAAAGGCAGCAAGAGCAGCGTTGCCACGGCACCCACCCGGTTGCGGGCGCTGCCGCCTGCTCCGCCCGCCTGCCAGAGAGGGATGGCGACCAGCAGCGCCGCCAGCACGCCCAGCGCAAGCGCGAGGCCAAGAAATTCAGGGCTCATTATCCGGCGTCCTCGTCTATGGGCAGCGCCGCCCGGTTGCGGGCAAAGCGGGCTACCGCGAACAGGCCCACCAGCAGCAGCACCAGCGGTGCCACCCACAACAGAATGTTCCAGGACTGAAACCGCGGTTTATAAAGGACAAAGCCGCCGTAGCGGTCCACCAGGAAATCCTTGATTTCGCCCTCCGCCTGCCCTGCTTCGATCATGCGGCGAATTTCGCGACGCAAGTCGGCGGCCAGCGGTGCAGTCGAGTCGGCGATGGTCTGGTTCTGGCAGACCAGGCAGCGCACTTCCGCGGTGATTTGCTCGTACAGAGCCTGCTGCTCCGGGTCAGCCAATTCGGCAGACGGGTCGATGGCCATGGCCCGCTCCATTGGAAGCAGCAAAAGAATCGTAAAAACAGTACTTAAAGCGCCTTTATTCACTGAATTTCTCCACGAGCTGCGGCAATACGCGGCTGAAACTCGTCGACCCACAGCTGTGGCGTAAGCGGCCCGACCAGTTTGTAGAGAATCACCCCGTCGGCATCGATAAGAAAGGTTTCCGGAGCCCCGTAAACGCCCCAGTCGATGCCGGTGATGTTGTCGCGATCCACGGCCACGGCCTGATAAGGGTTGCCGCGGGTTTCCAGCCATTGCAGGGCGGCCGGGCGCTCATCTTTCCAGTTCAGTCCATAGATGGGCACATCCGACTGGGTGCCGATGGCCAGCAGCAGCTCATGTTCCGCAGCGCAGCCCGGGCACCAGCTGGCCCACACATTAAACAGTGATACCTGACCGCGAAACACCGCTTCGGTCAT
>JAUIEY010000144.1 GCA_030429685.1 Gammaproteobacteria bacterium | reverse complement strand
GCCGAGCCCGCTGACGATGCTGGCGGCGATAAACACCGGCACGGTCAGATCCACGAAGGCATAAACGCTCAGTGCGCATAGCACCAGTATCTGGCCCAGCAGAATAATAAAGCGGGTGCCGGTGATGTTGATCATGCGACCAAATACCGGGGCCGCGATGGTGGCCGCCACCACACCCGGCAGCAGCAGAAATGCCGAGTCAGCCGGTGAAATGTCCAGCGACAGCACCAGCAGGGCAGGCAAAAAGATGCTGCCGCTCTGCACGGCGCTGACACCGGTGGAGATGATGCAGCTCTTGGTGATCTGTGCGGATTCAAACAGGGCCGGTCGCACAATCGGATCGGCAGCGCGCTTTTCGATGCGCCAGAAAACGGCGGTCAGCACAATCAGTAGCATCAGGCTGCCGCCAACGCGCAGGCTCAGCAGACTTTGCGACACGTTGTTGGTGTCGATACCCGAGACAGCACTGATCAGTGCGCCGAGTGCCAGCATCAATACCACCATGCCGAGTCGGTCAAAGGGTTGCGGGTCGCCGCGCCTGTCGGTCGGCAGCATTTTCATCGCACCGATGACCAGTATCGCCGCGATGGGCAGGTTGATGGCGAATAGCCAGTGCCACGAAAAGCGCAACAGAATGCCGCCGAGGATAGGTCCGGCCAGAAATGCCACGCCCCAGACCATGCCGAGGGTGCCGAGTGCCTTGCCGCGTTCCATCGGGCTCAGGCGGGCGCCGATCACTGCCGCGGCCGCGGGAAAAATACCGCCGCCACCGAAACCCTGCAGCGACCGGCCGATAAACAGCAGCCAGGTGGAGTCGGCGATGATCAGCATCAGCGAACCGGTCGCGAAAATAAGAATGCTGCTTATATATATGAGCCGGGCGCCGCCGCGATCCGCAAGCTTGGCGAGCAGCAACGCGCCCAGCATTTGCAGTAGGGTGTAGGAATTGATGAGGCCGGCCAGTTGCCGCTGTGTCAGGTCAAACTCGGCCTGGATGACCGGCAGGGCCGGGCCGATGATGGCCAGATCCAGCGCGCCCATCAGCGTGCCCGTGAACAGCAAAGCCAGCAACAGGCGGATATTGGTCGTAGCGGAAATCATAAAGCGCTTAGCATGCCACGTGCCTTTAGGGTTTAATACAGGCCGGAGGCAATCATGGCCATCTGGCACACAAAAACTGATCAGCCCGATATAGTGCCGCGCTTCATGCACTGGCTGGAGCAGCGCAATCCCGGCGAAATCGAATTTCATCAGGCCGTTTATGAGGTTGGCGTCAATGTACTGCCATTTCTGCGCGAACATCCCGAGTACATGGAGGCCGCGATATTCGGACGGCTGACGGAGCCGGACCGCATTGTCAGTTTTCGCGTGGTGTGGGAAGACGATCAGGGCAAGGTGCAGATCAACCGCGGGTATCGCGTGCAGCACTGCAATGCCATTGGCCCCTACAAAGGCGGCATCCGTTTTCATCCCAGTGTCAACCAGAGCATCCTCAAGTTCCTGGCCTTTGAGCAGACCTTCAAGAACAGCCTGACCGGCCTGTCACTTGGCGGCGGCAAGGGTGGTGCGGATTTCGACCCGAAGGGTAAGTCCGACCGCGAGGTGATGCGTTTTTGCCAGGCCTTTATGACCGAACTGCACCGGCATATCGGCGCAGACACCGATGTGCCGGCCGGCGATATCGGCGTGGGCGCGCGCGAGGTGAGCTACATGTTCGGCCAGTACAAACGGCTGGCGAACCGTTTCACCGGGGTGCTGACGGGCAAGGGTCTGTCTTTCGGCGGCAGCGAGATTCGCGCCGAAGCCACCGGTTACGGCACGGTCTACATGATGCAGGACATGCTGGCAGCGCGCGGCGAGTCTATTGATGGCAGAACCGCGGTGATTTCCGGTTCCGGCAATGTTGCCCAATTCACCGCAGAAAAACTGCTCGCGCTGGGCGCCAAACCGCTGACCCTGTCGGATTCGTCAGGTTTTATTTATGACCCGGCGGGCCTGGATGACGACAAGCTGGCCTGGGTGCGCGAACTCAAGAATGTGCGGCGCGGCCGTATTAAAGAATACGCCGATGAGTTCGGTTGCGAATACCATGCCGGTGAGCGGCCCTGGAAAGTTCCCTGCGATATGGCCTTTCCCTGTTCCACCGAAAACGAGCTGGATGTAGATGACGCGCGCACGCTGCTGAAAAACGGCTGCATCGGCGTGTCGGAAGGCGCCAACATGCCATCACGGCAGTCTGCCATTGATGTGTTTCAGCAGGCGCGCATTCTGTTTGCGCCGAGCAAGGCCGCCAATGCCGGCGGGGTGGCGGTGTCAGGGCTGGAGATGGCCCAGAACAGCATGCGCATGTCATGGAGTCGGGACGAGTTGAATACCCAGTTGCGCAAAATCATGCTCGATATTCATAACCGCTGCGAGCAATACGGCCGCGAAAGTGATGACTACATTAATTATCTCAAGGGCGCCAACGTCGCCGGCTTCGTCAAGGTGGCCGATGCCATGCTGGCTTATGGCGTGATGTGAGGAGACAGCGTGCACATTGAACTGATTATCGGCAACGAATTGCATCCGCAGGAGATTGCGGAGTTTGCGGTGGCGGCCGAGAAGGCCGGCGTGCGCACACTGTGGAACTCCAACCTCAGCGACGCTTACGATCCGTTCATGGGGCTGGTGCCGGCAGCACAGGCCACCAGCCGGATTCGGCTCGGCGTGCTGGCGCTGAGCCCTTATGAAATGCATCCGCTCAAAATTGCCTATGCACTGGGAACCCTGAATGAGCTTTCCAATGGCCGCGCGCAGATCGGTCTGGGCGGGGGCGGTGCCATGGCACTATTTATCCGTAACGACAACAACCTGGATTTTAAAAAGATGCGCATCGTGCGCGGCGTGCGTGAGGCGGCAGAAATTATTTACCGCGTCACCAGCGGGGATTTCTGGCCGGCCTACCACGGTGAAGTGTTCAGCATGTCGCGGCCGTTCAAGACCACGTTTATGAAGGCACCACGACCGCAGATTCATGCCTGTTCCATGGGGCCGCAGATGCTGCGCATGGGCGGGCGGGTCGCCGACGGCCTGCAGGTTGGCGACGTGGTACCAGGCCGGGTGCCGGAAGTGATGACGGACATCAATGCCGGGCTGGCCAAACGCGAGTATCCGGCAGAGGATTTTCGCATCGGCAATTTCTGGGCCTGGCACATTAAGCAGGACCGAGAAAAATCCCTGCACGAGGCGCGCTGCAAATTATTTTCCCGCGCCGAGATGCTGCATCCCTATATAGGGCTCGATCATTTGCTGCCGCCGGACGAGCAGCAGATAGTTAAAGACAACTTCCAGAACATGCTGATGGCCGATATCACCGGCAGCGGCGAGATCAAGGGCATGGCGCCGGAACTGGTGCAGAAGATTATTGATCAGGTGTGTTCAGCCGGTGATCTCGATAATCTCGATCACGAAATCGCGCGCTTTAAAGAAATGGAAGCGAACGGCATCACTGATCTGGCGTTCCGGGTGTTTGACGATCCCTTTGATTCGCTGGAGATCATTGCCGAGCACGTGGTCCCGCAGTTCCAGTCAGCCTGACTGCATGAGGCGATGACAAAAATATGAAACTGAAAAATCAAACCATCTGGATTACCGGCGCATCCTCCGGCGTGGGCGAGGGCATGGCTACCGTGTTCCATCGTGAGGGTGCCAACGTCATTTTGTCGGCGCGGCGCGAGGACGAGCTGCGGCGAGTGGCGGCGGACTGCAATACAGGGCCGGGCAGCGTCACTGTGGTGCCGTTTGACATAACGTCGGCAGAAGAGCGGCAGGCTGCTGTTAATAAAGTGTTGACCGAATTTCCGCGGCTGGACGTGCTGGTCAATAACGCCGGCGTGGGGCAGAAAAGTCTGGCCAAAGACACCTCACTGGAAGTTGATCGGCGCATCATGGAAATCGATTTTTTCGGTCCCATCGCGCTGACCAAGCTGGTGATGCCGCGCATGATCGAACAACAAAGCGGCCACATGATTGTTACCTCGTCGGTGGCTGGCAAGCATGCGGTGCCGATGCACACGGCCTATTGCGCGGCCAAGCATGCACTGCACGGCTGGTACGACACGCTGCGCGTCGAGCATTTCCATGACAACATCGCGGTGACGCTGTTAGTAATTGCCGGCGTACGCAGTAACGTGTTCAAGCACGCACTGGCTGGCGACGGCACGGAAATCAATGACAATGAATGGGGTCAGGACGGCGTCGGCATGCCGGCAGTCGAGTGTGCGGAACGCGTGGTGGAAGCCATTGTGAATCGCGATGAAGAAGAAGTGGTGATTAGTATTCCGGAAGCCCGCCAGGCACTGGATATTAGGCAGCAGGATCCCAAGGCTTTCACGCAGCGCATGGTCAAATACATGGAGTGGCAACTGTCATGAAACTCTACGGTGCGATCGCATCTCCCTACGTGGCCCGTGTAGTGATGTTTGCGGAATTAAAAGGGATAGAGCTGGATATGGAGCCTGCTCCCGGCGGCATGGGGTCTGCTGAGTACAAGGCTATTAACCCGACCGGCAAGATTCCGGCGCTGGTCACGGACCGTGGCGAATGCATAGCCGAGTCAACGGTGATTTGTGACTATCTTGAAGCAGCTTTTCCGCAACCCCCGGTGATTCCGGCCGATGCCGTGCTGCAGGCGCAGACGCGCATGATTGCTCGTATGACCGACCTTTACGTGGCGCCGCACAATACGCCGCTGAACCGCATGGGGCCGGAGCGCGATCAGGCGCTGATTGACCAGCAGGCTGCTCTGTTTGCACAGGGCTTTCACTACATTGAGGCCTTCATGGGTCCGGGGCCGTTCGCGGCCGGCGATTCGCCTTCGGTGGGCGATTGCGCGCTGGGGCCGTTCATTGTCATGCTGAAACAGAATATTTTTGCCAACTTTGCAGAAGTCATTGATCCGACCGAAGGAGATGGCCGTATCGCTACCTGGTGGCAGGCGGTGAATGCACATGCCGGCTGCAAAAAAGTTCTTGATCATTACGACGCAGAACTGGCGAAATTTTTAGTCTGGCTGCGGGAAAGAATGGCCAGCCGCAGCTAGTGGTGTCAGACACCAGAATTTTAAAGCGATTAGGGAGACGATCCGTGCGCGGAATAAAAAAAGATGCCTTAACCCGCCGTCAGGCTGTGGCAGCCCTCACAGGCGCGGGCGCGGCGAGCCTGATGGCAGGCTGCGCTCAGCCGGCAGCAACCAAACCGGAGCCGCTGCAGCTTGATCTGGATGATCCCGCCGATCGCTCATTCGCGCGGCAGAAAGTTATCGGCAGTGTCGCCGCTGAGACCACGCATGCATTCATGCGTTTGCAT
>JAUIEY010000143.1 GCA_030429685.1 Gammaproteobacteria bacterium | reverse complement strand
GGCGAAATTCAATCACATCATCAAGGTCATGGCAGGCCGCAAAGCCCTGCCAGCTGCCACGGCACGCACGCCGCAGACCCAGGTGCACAACTTTCTGCAGCTGCGCTGCGCTGCGCAGAACATCCGCCCAAAGCGCATCGTTTATGCTATCCGGCGGCGTGGTTATGACCACATGCGTGGCCCATGCAGCAGCTGCTGCAATCTCCTGCGGGGCGAACATCAGGGCAGTGTCAATAGCGCCCGCTGCAGGCGCATGTCGGTTCCACACAGCCGTTTGCCGGTTGCGAAAGAACGGCGCGACGGAACGTGCCAGCTCGCCTGCGCCGACCAGCAGTACTCTGGCATCGCCGTCCGGGTTCAGCAGTTTGCGGGTCAGTGAACCGTAGGAGTGTCCGCCGATGCCCTGCAAATATTTGCGGCGTACATTGCTGCCGTCGGCAAACAGGCGCTGCAGCAGCGGCGTCAGCATGGCTACCCGCTGTGCGGCTGCCGCCTCGCGCCAGCTGTCCCATGCTTTGCGCAGCTGTCCCTGGATGTTGGTTTCACCCGGAATGGAGCTGTTCAAACCGGTCACCGTGCGCAGCAAGAATGCATAGGCGGCGGCGCCGTGCAAACTTTGCAAACCGCTTTCAGCAACTTGGTGCGGCAAATTAACTTGCCGTGTTGTGACAGCGAACTCGCGCATGCAGGTGGAAACAAAAAAAGTCTCGGCCTGCAGTTGCGTGCGACTGCGGTCAGACATACCGACACCGGTCAGTTCACGCAGCCGATGCCAGACAAGTAAATGGTTGATATTAAAATCCTGCATAACGGGTTCCGTTCAGGCCGCGTGTGGCCACTCATGGCCGGCCACTTCACCCACAATCAGTAATGCAGGGCTGCCAATCTGCTGGTCTTGGGCCAGTTGCGGCAAATCATTCAGTGTGGCGCGCAAGGTGCGCTGGTTAACACGGCTGCCGTTTTCTATGAGTGCCACCGGGCAATCGGCGGCGCGGCCGGCTGCAATCAGTGCCTGGCAAATAGACTCCAGTCGACTGACCGGCATATAAAACACAGCCGTCTGCCCGGCGCCCGCCAGTGCCTGCCAGTCGGGTTCGCTGCCGTCATTGGTTTGGGCGGTGGTATAGGTCAGCGAGCGCGCCACCTGCCGGTGCGTCAGCGGTATGCCCGCGGCAGCGGCACAGCCACTGGCAGCGGTTATGCCGGGAATGATCTGCCAGCGCAATCCGGCGCCGACCAGTGCAGCCAGTTCTTCGCCGCCGCGGCCGAATATCAGCGGATCGCCGCCCTTGAGCCGGCAAACGCGTTTGCCCTGGCTAACCAGTCGCACCAGCAGGGCATTGATTTCGGCCTGCGGCGTAGAGGCCTTGCCGGCCTGCTTGCCGACGTAAATAAACTCCGCGTCCTTGCGGGCGTAGTCGAGTACCTCGGGGTTTACCAGCCGGTCATACAGCACAACATCGGCGGTATTCAGTGCGCGCACTGCCTTGAGGGTCAGCAGTTCCGGATCGCCCGGCCCGGCGCCAACGATCAGCCCGATGCCTGCTTGCTGCTCCGCGGGCAGCGGCGCCTGCAGACGCTCGGCAAAAATCTGTTCTGCCGTTGCTGCATCACCGTCCAGCAGCATGGCCGCAATGTCGCTGTCGAGCATGCTCTGCCAGAAGCGGCGGCGTTCGTCGATACTGCCGAAACGCCGGCGCACGGCGTCGCGCCACTTGCCCATGAAGCGCGCCAGATCCGCGGTGCGCGGGGCAATCTCAGTTTCCAGTTGCTGGCGCAGGCGGGTAGCCAGCACCGGCGCGGCGCCACTGCTGGATACGGCAATTAACACGGGTGAGCGGTCCACGACAGCCGGCAGAATCGCCGTGGAGCGCTCACGGTCATCCACCACATTGCACAGCACGCGGGCCTGTGCCGCTGCCGCTGCAACCGCCGCATTAACCTGCTGATCATCAGTTGCGGCCACTACAAAAACAACGCTGTCCAGGCAGTCTGCGGTAAAGTCGCGCTGTTGCAGCCGCAGTTTCCCGGCAGCCGCAAGTTCCGTTACCGCCGCATCGAAAGCGGGCGCCACCACGGTGACTGCGGCATTCGCGCGCAACAGCTGACGGGCCTTGCGTAACGCAACCGCGCCGCCGCCAACAATCAGGCAGGGCGTTCCTTGCAGACGCGCGAATAGCGGGAAGTAGTCCATGGGTACGCAGTGGGGTCCATAGGGCCCGGGAGTTCTCAGCGCGTACCTTAGTCAGTCGCCGGTGAATAAAAAAATAGTATCTATTTCTTCGCTTATGCCTCGCGGCTATATATTTGCCGGCCGGTTTGACAGCCGCTTGTAACAAATGGTTATATAGCGCCTGATGCCGCGGCGGCTTCCGCCGCGTAGCAATATTTTTAATATAAAACATGACTTTACAGCAACTACGTTACCTGTTGGGTATCGCTGACAGTGGCCTCAATATCACTGCGGCGGCCGAACGTCTGTACACCAGCCAGCCGGGCATCAGCAAGCAGCTCAAATTGCTGGAGCAGGAACTGGGGATTCAGCTGTTCACCCGCAAGGGCAAAAGCCTGGCTGCCATCACCCCGGCCGGGCACGAGGTCATTGCCCGCGCACGGCGCATCCTGCGCGAGGTGGAAAACATCCGCAGCCTGGCGAGCGATATGTCCCAGGAGCAGGAGGGCACCCTGTCAATTGCCACCACCCATACCCAGGCTCGCTACGTATTGCCGGATGTGGTGCGCGAGTTTCGCAATCGTTACCCCAAGGTCAACCTGGAATTGCATCAGGGCACCTCGGAACAGATAGCCGAACTGGTGGCCGCCAACCGGGTTGATTTTGCCATTGCCACCGGTTCACAGCAGTTGTTCCCGGAGCTGGTGTTGTTGCCCTGCTATCAGTGGGACCGCATCGTGCTGGTCCCCAAAGGGCACGAGCTGGCTGAGCTGCAGGAACCGCTGACAATCGCCACGCTGGCGCGTTTCCCGCTGGTTACCTATGTATTCAGTCTGACCGGTGAGTCGTCGTTCAAGCAGGCATTTGCTGCCGAGGGCCTGGAACCCGACGTGGTGTTTACCGCGCGCGATGCCGACATTATCAAGACCTATGTGCGTATGGGCATGGGTGTCGGCGTGGTGGCTGCCATGGCGTGGGAATGCCAGGACAAGGAAGACCTGGTTGCAGTGGATGCCGCGGGGCTGTTCCCGCGGGTTACCACCTGGATCGGCTATCGTCGTGACTCGGTGCTGCGCGGATACATGGTGGATTTTGCAGAGTTGTTTGCCGCCCACCTGTTGCCGGAATTAACCCAGCGCGCGGCCAACCTCGAGACCCAGGAAGAAGTCGAAACCCTGTTCGCCGATATAGAGCTGCCGCTGCGCGGCGGTTGCGATGATGAATTCGGCGCCGACAGCGCCTGACGTCAGACTGTCGAAATATCGATATCGTGCAGCCCGCATTCGCGGGTCAGGCCGAAGAAACGCGTGTCTTCTTCCCGCTCCACTTCATGGATCGGCCGGGTGGTGTGGACATCGCCGATGGACACATAGCCTTTCTCCCACAGCGGGTGATACGGCAGATCGTGTTGCTTGAGATATTCGAAAACCATGCGATCCGACCAGTCGGCAATTGCGTGCACTTTCCAGCGTGCCTGACCCGGTGAACCCGACCAGCTCAGGAACGGCACGTCGGCCCGCGATGCAGACTGGCTGCGGCGCAGGCCGGCAAACCATACGCCTACCTGCAGCTCGCGCAGCGCGCGCTCCATCGGTTCAACCTTGTTTTCATAATTGTATGCAGCCAGTCCTTCAACGCCTTTGTTCCAGCGCTGTCCGTAACGCGCTTCCTGCCATGCCGGGCTGGTTTTACTGCGATATACGCGCAGGTTCAGTTGCAGCCGGTCTGTCAGTTCGTCAACAAACTTATAGGTCTCCGGAAACAGATAGCCGGTGTCGATAAACACCACCGGAATATCGGGTTTCTGACTGGTGACCAGGTGTAGGGAAACTGCCGCCTGTGCGCCAAAGCTGGAGCTCAGCACCGGTTGTTGCGGCAGATTCTGCAGCGACCACGCAACGCGCTCCTCCGCCGACATACCGGCAAATAAATCGTTGCAGTGTTTCAGCGCAGCCTCACGCGACAACTCCTCATCCAGTGTCTGCGGCCGATTGTCATCGGCAACATCGGTGTTCAGGTTGTTCGACAAGTCAGCGTTCGTTTTGGCCAGACCCAGCATTTTCTACTCCGGCATAGGGCGGGGAGCGCTAAAGGTACGGGCTGCGCGCGCCGCCGTGAACGTAGTTGTTGTTATCGCCCCATAACCGCAAATTATATTTGGCGATGAAATGGTATATGCATGAAAAATATAGAGAAAATATCGGCCCTGGAAAGTGCCGGCCGGTCATTGCGACAGTCTGACCAAGGGCGGGTGAATTATGCTGCTGCGGCTATGCGCGTCGCGGACATTCGTTATAATTCCGCGCTCCTGCAGGCTGGACGACATGGCAGAAACACTTAAATTAATTTACGACACCGCCAAGATCAGGCTCGGTTTTCTGATCATGCTGTGTGCGCTGGCTGGTTTCGCCGTAACGCCGGGTAGCGCACTGTCGCCATGGCAGGTGCTGGTACTGGGCGTGACCGTATTGCTGTGTTCGGCAAGCGCCGGGGCATTCAACCAATGGTACGAGCGTGACATCGATGCGCGGATGCGTCGCACCAAAACGCGCGCATTTGTGACCGGCAAATTTGCCGCAAGTTTCTACTGGCCGGGTCTGATTATCCTGATATCGGCGCTCGCCATTCTGGCGCTTGCCATGGCCACCAATGTAATGGCCGCGTTTTACCTGTTTCTTGGCGCGTTTTGCTATGGTGTGGTTTATACAGTGTGGCTGAAACGGCGTACCTGGTGGAATGTCGTGATTGGTGGTGCAGCCGGCAGTTTCGCGGTGCTGGCCGGAGCAGCCGCCGTTGACGTCAACATCGGTCCGTCGGCAATTATTCTGGCAATAGTTCTGTTTCTGTGGACACCGCCGCATTTCTGGGCGCTGGCATACGCCTGCAAGAGTGACTACAAAAAAGCCGGTGTGCCGATGTTGCCGGTGCTGGTGAGTGATCGCACCGCGACGCTGACCATTCTTGCCCATGTAGTCGTGCTGGTAGCTTTGTCGGTGGTGCCGTTTTTCTACGGGCTGAGCTGGATTTATCTGGCCGGCGTGGTAGTCGGCGGCGGGTATTTTATTCGCGAGACCGTGCGGCTGCATTTGAAGCCCGGCATTCCGCAGGCCTGGCGCTGTTTTGCATCATCCATCGCCCAGCTTGGCCTGATGCTGGTTACGGCGATTGTTGACCGCATCCTGCTGGGCTGAATCCGG
>JAUIEY010000142.1 GCA_030429685.1 Gammaproteobacteria bacterium | reverse complement strand
ATCGCGCTGCTGGCGTTTTCCCCCACCAAAGGCTCGTGGCCGCTGCTAAGCATTGCGGTTGCGGAAGAAGCCGTAAGCGGTGTGGCTGCCGACCACGATATCGTGCTGGTGTCTTTCCACGGCGGCGCCGAGGGCAGTCCGGGTTCGGAACGGCTCGGCTTCGGCATGGAATGGGCATACGGCGAGAAACGCGGCGACGTGGTGGACTTCGCTCACCGGGTAATCGCCGCCGGCGCAGATCTGGTGATTGGTCACGGCCCGCATGTGCCGCGCGCGCTGGAGCTCTACAACGATCGCCTGATTGCCTACAGCCTGGGCAACTTCGCCACTTATTACGGTATCAGCGTGGCGGGCGCCAAGGGCTATGCACCGATACTGCAGGTGCAGCTGGACGGCCACGGCCGCTTCCGGGCCGGCAAACTGCACTCTTATATACAGCAGCGTCCCAGCGGGCCGCGCCCCGACAGCCAGTTGCGGGCAGTGAACATGATGCGCGAACTGAGCAGCCTGGATTTTCCGGCCGGCCTGCTGAACATTGCCGCTGACGGCACGCTGAGCAAACGCGCCGCGCCGCCATGACCGATCACCACAATATTCCCGACCGCCCGCTGTTCCGGCAATGGCCGGCGCTGGCTGCCAGCCTGCCGTTTATAGAGCTCGGCGATATGCCCACGGCCATTGATGTTGCAGCGGAACTCGGCGCTGAACTGAACATCGGCACGCTGCTGATCAAGCGTGATGACCTTAGCGCGGCTGATTACGGCGGCAATAAAATTCGCAAGCTGGAGTTTTTGCTCGCCGATGCCCTGGCGCAACACAAGACCCATGTCGTGACCTTTGGCGGACTGGCTTCCAATCATGCTGTCGCCACCGCGCTGAACTGCAAAAAACTCGGCCTGACCTGCGGTGCGGTGCTGACCCCGGAACCAGAGACAGACGCCGTGCGCGCAGCACTGGCAAAACATGAGCAACTGGGCACGCGCATCGAACGCTCGGGCTACACGGATCTGCGGGCATGTGCCGACCGGCTGACCACAGAGTTCGGTGTTGCACAAACTTATGAAGTGCCTTTCGGCGGCTCTTCTGCAGTCGGCGCCCTGGGCTTCGTCAACGCAGCGCTGGAACTGGCGGAGCAGATCGCGGCCGGCGAACTTGCGGCACCGGATTTGATTTATGTGGCCTGCGGTACCGTCGGCACGGTGGCCGGACTGGCACTCGGACTGGCCATGGCAGGACTCGAGTGCCGCATAGAAGCGGTACTGGTGACGCCGGAAAGTCTCCGGCACGGCGATATGGCCGAGCGGCTGATCGCCGGCGCGCTTGAATTGCTGCGTCCGGCCGTGGCCGAACTGCCGACAGTCGCCGCGGTGCTGGCGCATCTGCAGCTGCGCGCTGATCAGCTTGGCGGCGGCTATGCCGAGCCCACTGCGGCCTGCCAGGCGGCCGCGGAGCTGTGGCAAACCGCGACCGGGCAGCCGGTATCACTGACCTATACGGCCAAGGCTGTGGCGGCACTGGTAGAGGATGCCCGCGCCGGCAAACTCAGCGACAAAACGGTGCTGTTCTGGAATACCTATAACTCGCAGGTCTGGTCGGTGTAACGCAGGCCGGCTCAGCTCTGGCCGAAGTCCACACCCAGGGCGCGCAACTTGCGATACAGGTGGGTGCGTTCCATGCCGACGCGTTCCGCCAGCTTGCCGACCTTGCCGCCGCACAGGGCCAGCTGCCGGGTCAGGTAGGCGCGCTCGAATTCTTCGCGCGCTTCGCGCATCGGCAACCCGAGGATGTCCTGCTTGATCAGCGCTTCACTGCCGTCAACCGCTGGCTCCAGCGCTTTTTCCAGTTCGCGCAGTGACACTTCGGGTGCGGCGTTTTCAATCAGCAGGCGACGCACCAGGTTTTTCAGTTCGCGCAGATTACCGGGCCACGGATAATTGCGCAGGCGGTTTTGCACCGGTACACCAAAACGGCGATACGGCAGGCCTTCTTCGCTGACCAGCGCATGCACATACTGACGCAGCAGTTCCGGGATGTCTTCGGCGTAGTCGCGCAGCGGCGGCACGCTTAACTGCATCACACCCATGGCTGCCAGCAGGTCGGCACGCAGATTCTCCGTCACGGTGCGCTGCACTGAGGCCATGAGGCGAGCGGTGCAGGCTTCCGGGCCGGTCTTGCCGGGCGGGGTGAAAACGCCCTGCTCAACCACGCCCACCAGGAAGCTTTGCACGCCGGGACTGAGCTCCTGCAATTCATTGATGAACAGGGTGCCGCCCGCGGCACGCTGCAACAGCCCGTCATTGTTGCCGTGGCCGATCAGCTGATCCACGCCGCTGCTGTCGGTCAGCGATGCGCCGTTTACCAGCACAAACGGTCCGGCAGCACGGTCACTTTCACTGTGAATGTATTGACCGAACAGATCGCGACCCGCACCGGGTTCGCCGGTGATCAGCACCGGCGTCTGCCGGGCGGCGATTTGCCGGGCCTGCTCGCAGGTCTGTTTCAGCAGCGCGCTTTTGCCAAGCGGCAGCGTCATACTGCTGCGCGCCACGGGGCTGGCTGCTGCCACACTGCCGCCGGGCGAACTGGTCAGCGCGGTTGCCACGGTGGACAGCAATTGCTCCAGCGACAGCGGTTTTTCGATGAAGTCCACCGCACCCAGACGCGTGGCTTCCACCGCCGTCTCCACCGTGCCATGACCCGACATGATCACCACCGGGCACTTCAGACCGTCGTTTTCGGACCATTCCTTAAGCAGACTGATGCCATCGGTATCCGGCATCCAGATATCCAGCAGCACCAGATCGGGACTGTCACTGCGGTAATGCGTGCGCGCCTCGCCGGCGTCGGCGGCCATCTCCACGCGGTAACCTTCGTCGGTAAGAATGTCATGAATAGTGGAACGAATACCGAGCTCGTCATCCACCACGAGTATTGATGCATTGCTCATGCAGCTGCCTCGTTGTCCCCCGCTCCGCCATCGTGCGGAATCGTGCCGGCAAGCGGCAAATATATCCTGATTGTCGCGCCCTTGCCGGGTTCGCTGTCAATGATGACATTTCCCCCGTGTTCTTCAATCAGTTTGCGCACAATGGCCAGCCCCAGGCCGGTGCCTTTTTGCTTGGTGGTGACGTAAGGCTCGAATATCTTTTCCAGGTGCTCGGCGGGAAAGCCGGGACCGTTGTCGTGCACGGCAATCTCGACGCGCTGATGATCCCGGACCGTGGTCAGCGCCGAGCTGATAGTCACTTTACCCTCGCCCTGCTCCTCCAGCGCCTCAATGGCATTGCGGATCAGATTGTGCAGAACCTGGCGCATTCGCAGGGCATCCACCCGGATCGGCGGCAAGGTCTCATTGAGTTCCAGTTGCAGCCTGAAATTACTGCGATACGCCGGATACAGATCGGCCACGTTGCGTATCAGGCGGTTGATATCAATTTCAGTGAGGTTCAGTTCCGGCGCGCGCGCATATTCGCTGAAGGCATTGACCATGTCACGCATCGCTTCGACCTGCCTGATAATTGTCTGGGTAGCGCGATCCAGTGTTTCCGCATCGGGTTCGGCAAGCAGGTCAAGGTACTTGTGGCGAATGCGCTCGGCCGACAACTTGATCGGCGTGAGCGGGTTTTTGATTTCATGTGCCAGGCGGCGCGCCACTTCACCCCATGCAGCATCCCGCTGAGCACGCAGCAGCTCGGTCACGTCTTCAAACACAATCACATAACCGCCGGGACTGCGGTAGCTGTCCGGCAGGCCGGTGCAGGCGCAGACCAGCACACGGCGTTCGCCATCGATGTTCAGCGTCATCTGCTCGCGCCACTCGGTATGCCCGGCGTTGATCTGTTCACCGCAAAACCGGACGAACTGCTGCAGCACATCGCTTTCAGTCGCCAGGTTTAGCACCGATTCGCCCGCACGCCGGCTGAAATCAAAGTCAAGAATTTCGCCGGCAGACTGGTTAGCGGTGCGCAGCGTAAGATTGTTTTCAATCGCCACCACGCCGCTCGACAGGCGACCCAAAATGGCTTCCAGGCTGGCGCGTTCGTTTTCTACCTGCGCTTCGCTGCGGCGGGCCTCGGCACGCGCGTTGCCAAGCTGACTCATCATGTCATTGAAGGAATCCACCAGAAAACCAAGCTCGTCATCGCTGGCCGGCGGCAGGGGCTGATCGAATTCGCCGCGCGCCACCGCGCGGGTACCGGCGACCAGGTTCTGCACTGGTGCCGACAGGCGGCGGGCAAAAAAGAATGCACCGTACACTGCCAGCAACAGAGAGATCAGCACTACCAGGCTTAGCGTCAGAATCAGCGTGCTCTTGAGCGGATCGCGCAGAAACGCCAGCTCGGCATAGCGGTCCGCAGTAGCCTCAACCGAGTCGGTCAGCACGGCAATCTGATTGCCGAGCGGATAGGTGGCCTGCAGTATGCGCTCGTCGTTGCCATAGCGCCCCGGCAGGTTCACCGCAGTGCGCACCCGGTAAATTTCGCCGGCACGCGGCTCCAGCGCGGCGTAATAACCAATGCGGCGAATGCTCAGCATCACTTCTTCGCTCGGCAGCAGCGGACCCTGCTCCAATGGGTTCTCGGTACTGGTGGCAACAATGCGTGAGGCACCGATACTGACCGTGACATCCTGCGCGCCGGACTTGCCGCGCAGCCGGCTAAGGTAAATGTACATGTCGCCGTCGCTGACGCCGACCAGGCCTTCAGCCAGCCGCCGGGTTTCTTCCAGGTTACCGCGTATGCGCACATCCAGCGCCACGCGGCTCAGTTCCAGCGCATCACCAAGGCCGCGCTCAACCTGCAGGTCAAACCATGAATCAATGCCCTGATTCAGGAATTGCACGGCGTAGAAATACACCACTGCCATCGGCACGATAACCAGCGCAGTGAATGCGGCCACCAGGCGCGCCTTGAGGCGGGCGCCGGTGACGCGCCGGCGGTAGTCCCGCCAGAGCCTGACGAGATTGCCGCCGATCAGCGTGACCAGTACCAGCACGCCGATAATGTTGACGATCAATATGGCCTGGTAAGAGTCGCCGAATTCAGCGTCACCGCTGCTGATCGCGCTGAGCATGCTCAGGCCGGTCAGTGCCAGCGCCAGTGCAGCGACCAGCAGGACAGTGACCGCGTTGCGCCTCAGGCGTTTGGTATCCATCGGAACCAGTCACTTTCGAGACTGAAATCACCGCGCCAGAAGGTCAGTATTGCCAGCGGCCCCGGCAGTTTCTGCCAGTCCAGTACGGCGCGCATGCCTATTTCATAGCTGCCCGGCTCGACGCTGAAGCTATCGTCTGTGAGGCGAAAATCGCGCACCTGCCCCAGGTAGCGCAGCGCCGAAAACAGGGTCGCGTAGCTGTTCACCGTTTGCTCGCCCA
>JAUIEY010000141.1 GCA_030429685.1 Gammaproteobacteria bacterium | reverse complement strand
GCCGTGCTGAGTGGCTTGCTGGCGCTGGCGCTATTTTTTCCTTATGTCTGGTTTGGCGTAACGCCCTTCAATTCCGATGCTGAATTCAGCGATGCCGAGATCCAGGCATTGCTGGCAGGCAAAGATGTGCCTGATTATTACGCGATGCCCTTGCCGGAGCGCACCCTGGACGAACTAGCCGAGCAAAAGCAGGCATTCACCTGGTGTCGCTTCTGCCACACTCTGGAGGCAGGCGGGCACAATCGCGTGGGCCCGAATCTGCACCGCATAATGGGTCAGCCCGCTTCAGTGGTGGATCACTTCTCCTATTCGGAAGCCTTTGTTGAGCTGCGTGAAGCAGGCTTTATCTGGACCCCCGAACTGGTCGCGGAGTTCATAGACGATCCCTCGGGAATGGTGCCCGGCAACCGCATGCGTTACCCGCCGATGATTGGTTACGATAAAAGCGCCGAACGCGATGCCATGATTGTGGAGTACTTGTGGCGCATGAGCGCACCGGATGCGCCGTCAGAGGACACTATCCCCAGCCTGACCGCCGCAGATTAGAACCGTCAGGATATTACGGCAAAAAAACGGCCCCGCGACGGGGCCGTTTTTTTGTTTCCGGAGAGCGCTCCGCTCAGGGTTGCTCACCGTGATGGTACATGTGCACGTCCCGCTGCGGAAAGGGAATGCTGATGCCCGCCTGGTCGAATTTGCGTTTCACCTGTTCGGTGACGCCGTTGTAGACACCCCAGTAGTCGCTTGAATTGACCCAGGGCCGGACAATGAAGTTTACGCTGCTGTCGGCCAGTTCATTCAAGGCAATGGTGTAGGCTGGTTCCTTAAGTATGCGCTCGTCCGCTTCGAGAATTTCGCGCAGTACCTGGTAGGCCTTGTCGATGTCATCACCATAGCCTATGCCAAACACCAGATCGACGCGGCGCGTGCCCAGGGCGGAATAATTGGTGATCGTGCTGTCCATAATCTGCGAGTTGGGTACGATGATTTTTTTATTGTCCGGCGATTTCAGCACCGTGGTAAAAATCTGCACTTCCTCGACGGTGCCGGCTTCGCCGCCGCCTTCGATAAAATCCCCGACCTTGTACGGGCGAAAAGCCACGATCAGCACGCCGGCGGCAAAGTTCGACAGCGAACCCTGCAGCGCCAGGCCCACGGCCAGGCCGGCAGCGCCAAAGACTGCGAGCAATGATGTGGTTTCGACACCGAGCTGGCCGATGGCGGCGATAATGACTACGGCCAGCAGTACCGAGTACACGATATTGCAAAGAAAGCGCTCCAGCGTGTCTTCCATGTCGGTTTTCGCCAGCGCCCGGCGCACCATATTGGTGATCATGCGTGCAAGCCAGCGGCCGACCAGAAATATGGCGACGGCGGTAATCAGGCTGATGCCGAAATCAATCAGCAGCGGCATGTTGTCCTGCACCAGAGTGACGACTTCGTCAGGATTGGTGACATCGATTTCGCTGACATCAAGGGTCAGCGCGGAGTCCTCTGCGGCAGCCTTTGCTTCTTCTTCCATACTTGTGTTTCCCTGCTATTGTTTTTTAATGTTGGTACGGCGATCAGCCAGCATCAATGGTAGAGCAGCAGTACACAGGGTTCAATAAGCATATGAAATATAAGTTATTAGGTCGCAGCGGTTTGAGGGTGTCGGAACTCTGCCTGGGGGCCATGACATTCGGCGAGGAGTACGACTACGGGGCAAATGAAGCGGTCTCGCGGTCATTGTATGAGCGCTATCTTGAGGCCGGCGGCAATTTTATAGACACCGCGAATATTTATAATGCCGGCACCAGTGAGCGCATGCTGGCGGATTTTATCCGGCCGCATCGCGATGAAATTGTGCTGGCCAGCAAGTACAGCATGACCACGAATGCGACGCTGCCGAATGCCGGCGGCAACCACCGCAAAAACCTGGTGCAGGCGCTGGAGGCCAGTCTGGAACGCCTCGATACTGACTATCTGGACCTTTACTGGGTGCATGGCTGGGATCAGCTCACGCGTATTGACGAGGTAATGCGAGCCCTCGACGACATGGTGCGCGCCGGCAAGGTGCTGCACGTGGGTGTTTCCAATATGCCGGCCTGGGTCATCAGCCAGGCCAACACGCTCGCGGCAGCACGCGGCTGGACGCCGTTTACTGCCGTTCAGATGCACTACAACCTGGTTGAGCGCAGCATAGAAACTGACTTTTTCGACCTTTGCAACGCTCAGGACATGGGCATGCTGGCCTGGAGTCCGCTGGCGGGTGGCTTGCTGAGCGGCAAGTTTAACCGGGATGCAGATGCCAGTGCCGCGGCCGACAGTCGGCTGAAAAAAGCGGAATACGGTCCCGGCATGCTGGCCGAGCATCGCATTGCCATTGCCGAGGGGCTGAGCAACCTGGCAACCGCTGCCGGCTGCACGGCCCCGCAACTGGCGCTGGCATGGCTGCTGCACAGGCCGCAGGGTGCCGTCATACCGATGATCGGGGCGCGCACGCTGGCACAGTTCGACGACAACATGGCTTGCCTGAATGTCGAGCTGGATACTGCACAGATTGCGGCACTGGACGCACTGGCAGAGCCGCCTGCTACGTATCCTGCTTCATTGTTCAGGACGCCGTTTTATCGCCGCATGATGCACGGCGAGCAGCCGCCCGAAGGGTCCTGACGCAGCCCTGCCGCCGCTAGAAAGGCGGCGGTGACAGCAGTACTGTCGTGGCTTTGGTCTTGAGGTAGGGTTCCAGCCCTTCGGCACCGAACTCGCGTCCCCAGCCGGACATCTTGTTGCCGCCGAAGGGTATGGCAGGGTCCACGGCAGCATGGCAGTTGACGCTGACCTGACCGGAATCTATCAATGCAGCCATTTTCAGACCGGTAGCGATGTCTTTGGTCCATACACTGCCGGAAAGGCCGTAGATAGAATCATTGGCTTCGGCGGCAATTGCTTCCAGATCGTCATCGCCGAACGGCATGGCAAACAGCACCGGACCGAAAATTTCTTCACGCGCTATGCGCAGGTTCTGATCGGTATGGGTAAACAGCGTAGGCTCGACAAAGTAGCCTTTGCCTTCCGGTGCCTTGCCACCGCATACCAGTGTGGCGCCTTCGTCAATACCGGACTGGATGTAAGCCATGACCCGGTCACGTTGCTGAGCCGAAATCAGTGGTCCTAACTGGCTTTCCGGATCAAGTCCCGGGCCCAACTTCATGGACTGGCATACCGCGGCGATGCCGTTAATTACGTCGTCGAATATTTTTTCGTGCACGAACAGGCGGGTGCCGGCCATGCAGTTCTGGCCTTGCAGAAAATATGCCGCGCGGATACAGCCGGGAATTACCTGTTCCAGATCGGCATCAGGAAAAACCACTACCGGCGATTTGCCGCCCAGTTCGAGGGTGACCTTTTTCAGGTCGTTCACGGCGTTCTCGACAATATGCTTGCCGACGGCCGTGGAACCGGTGAAGGCAATCTTCTTGATCCCGGGATGCTTGGTCATGGCTTCGCCGGCAACCTGGCCGTAGCCGGGGATCACATTGATAACACCATCCGGAATGCCGGCTTCCTTGATGAGTTCGCACATCTTTAGTGCGGTGAGCGGCGTGATCTCGGCCGGTTTGAGAACCAGGGTGCAGCCTGTTGCGAGTGCCGGAGCCACCTTGAGAATGAACATGGCGATGGGTGCATTCCACGGAATGATTGCGCCCACTACACCGATGGGTTCACGGCGTGTGTAGGTCAGTGATTCGCCATTGCGCACGCCTGCAGGCGAAACCGGAATGGTGTCGCCGTGAATCTTGGTAGCCCAGCCGGCGTAATAGCGCATGAATTCGGCGCCATAGCCCGCAATCGTATATTGCGCCAGCATCATCGGCAGGCCGTTGTCGAGCACCTCCAGTTCGGCGAGCGTCTGAATGTTGGCATCGATCAAATCTGCCAGTCGGAGCATCAGGCGGGTGCGCTCGTACGAGGTCATTTTTGACCAGTCGCCCTTAAACGCCCGCTCGGCGGCAGTCACCGCTTTGTCCACATCTGCTTCATTAGCGAGCTGAATGGTGGCTATAGTTGCTTCGGTAGCAGGGTCAATGATGTCCAGCGTTTCGCCCGACTGGGCGTCCTGCCACTGGCCGTCAATAAACAGCTGATGTTTGCGCCCGAGAAATTCACGGGTCGCGTCTGAAATTGCAAAACTTTCGGCTGCAGCACTCATTTACTGGTATTCCTTATTGGTTAGCCTGTTAATGGTAGGAACTGCGTCCACTCGCTGCAAGTTCAGAGCGGGCGAGGCGCCGGCCGATTTGACCGTAACGGGGTAAGTTCTGGAATAATCGCCGCAAATTCCACACTATTCGGTCGTATAGGGGCTAACCATGCAAACCGTACTGATAACTGGCGCGAATCGCGGACTCGGCCTGGTATTTGCCCGGCGCTATGCCGAGGCCGGCTGGCGGGTCATTGCCTGCTGCCGCTCAGCATCCGCCGAGCTCAATGAACTTGCCGGTCAGTTCGGCACACTGCAGATTGAACCGCTTGATGTCGCCGACCATGCTGCCATTGATGCGCTGGCGCAAAAGCTGGCCGGCGAGGCCATCGATGTGTTGCTCAACAACGCCGGTATTTACGGCAAGTTGTCATTTGCAGACGGTGGCGTCGAGGATCAGGCGTTCGGCAACAGTGATTATGCCGACTGGCAACATGTGTTGCGCGTGAACTTATTCGGGCCGATGAAAATGGCCGAAGCTTTTGTCGACCATGTTGCCCGCAGTGAGCAGAAAAAGATTATCACCCTGTCGAGCATGCTGGGTTCCATGGGGTTGAATACCGGCGGCGGCATGTATGCCTACCGCACCAGCAAGGCGGCTGTGAATATGCTGATGCATTCAATGGGACATGATCTGGCCGCTCGCGGCATACTGGCCATTGCCATGCACCCGGGCTGGGCGCGGACTGATATGGGCGGCGCAGCGGCGGAAATCGACCCGGAGGAAAGCGTGTCCGGCATGATGCAGGTAATTGCCGGGCTGACAGCCGCGCAGGTGGGCCAGCTGAATGCCTATGACGGGTCGGTGCTGCCGTACTGATGGACAGCAGGAGCGGCAGTTTTATGTCCTATCGCTGGCGTATCGCCATCCTGCTATGCCTGATCACGACCATCAACTATATCGACCGGCAGGCACTGACGGTTACGGCGCCGTTGCTCAAAGACCTCTTCAGTTGGACAGAAAGCGATTACGCGGCAATTACTTCGGGTTTTCTGTTTGCCTACGGTATCGGGCAACTGCTTTGCGGGCCGATTATCGACCGGCTCGGCACACGCCGGTCGTTTTCGCTGGCGGTTATTGCCTGGAGCATAGCCACCATGCTGCATGCGTTTGGTCGGGGCTTATGGAGTTT
>JAUIEY010000140.1 GCA_030429685.1 Gammaproteobacteria bacterium | reverse complement strand
ATTCCGTCAGGCCGGCGTCGCGGAAGCCGCGGAAACGTTCGATTTCCGCATCAAGATCGTTGATGTCTCCCGCCGAGGACAACCCGCCGATCAGGCGGTTGACCAGATCTTCAGGCACACCCTCAATCTCTCCGGAACGGGTCCAGCTGGCTTTGCGGAAGTTGTCCCAGTTGTCGAGAATAATCTGCAGCTCATCATCGCCGTTGATAAATTTTCGTAAAACATGTTCCTCACGCCCGATCAGTGCGCCTCGCCAGATCAATTCGCGGCGCGCTTCATAGAATGAATGATCGCGATCCGGCTTCATATGCCAGGCCCAGAAATTACCCAGACGAAAATCTTCCGGTGGTGTGTCACGGTTCGCCAGCGACTCTTCAACAAGCGGCATGGCAGCGGCGGTCATATCAACGGTGAAGTCACTGAACTGAATACCGTCAGCGTGCCCCGTTGCTGCCATGCGGATCATCTGCGGGCCGTTGCTGCAACTGTAGAGCAGAGGGCCTTCCTGCTGTGCCCACTCCATGACAAACGGCCGGTTGACGACGAATGTGCCACCGTCATAGCCCGTTGAGAACTTGCCGGAGCGAGCCTGATCAATAATCTCCAGTGCCTCACGCACGCCGCGCACGCGCCGGTCCGGATAGCGGTTTTTGGTGACGGGGTCCTGGGCCGGCCACACTGGCCCGCCGACTTTGGCTCGCCAGGCAATCGCGCCCAGCACGCCGCCGCCGGCGCTGACGGCGACAATAGCGCGGCCGTTGGTCATTTCATTGAGGGTCAGCAGGGCATTGGCCATTTTCAGCGGGTGCATTTCCCATGGGCTCAGCGCCAGCGGGCCAAGCAGTATTCTGGAGGTGGCAGCTGCGGCTGGTGCCAGCGACAGCAGACAGTCCCGGTACTGATGGTAATTGGAACTCCACAGTGCGCGAATACCGAGTTTTTCGGCGGCTACAGCAATCTCGGCAATCTGCGCCGGGTTCAGGTCCGGTTCCAGAATAATGTCTATTTCCAATGGGTTACTCCCGTTATAAGGCGGTAAAATGGTGGCGGCGGGCGGCCCGACCGGTCGCCGCATGGTAGCACCGGCCGGCCGGAAAACTGCTATGCTTCGCGCCCCGTTGTAGAAGGTCCGGGATACCTCAATGCCGATATTTGACTATCAATGTGAAGCCTGCGGGCACAGTTTCGATGCTCTGCAAAAGCTGGGCGCCGAGCCGCTGACCGATTGCCCGGAATGCGGTGCCGCTGCCCTGAAAAAACTGATTTCGGCACCGGCCTTTCACTTTAAGGGCAAGGGCTGGAAAAATTCCGACGAGGCACCGAAAAAGCCCGAAACGCGGCCTAAATTCGCCCATACCTTTGATTCGGCAACCCCGCATGCGGAACACACGCATGAGCCGGCTCCGGCAAAAAAGAAACAGCAGAAACCGGCCGCGAAAGCCGAGCACGGCCACTCACATGGACATTCGCACGGTCATTCGCACGGCCACTCACATGGTCATTCGCACGGCCACTCGCATGGCCACAAGCACAGCCATAAGCACGACCACGATCACTAAATGAGCTGACTACCAGGGCAGTACTTCGCCGGTGTGGGCCAGAAACATGCCGGTGTGTTTGCGCTCGTACTGATCAATCACGTTGATCACGGCTTCGGCACTTTCTTCTGTGGTAATCATAAAATTGGGGCCTTTGTACCCTGAGTGATCCAGAGCGGCATTCATCATTCGCGTATCCACGGCACCCGGCGATACCAGCGCCACAATAATCTTTTTGCGTTTGGCGATTTTGGCGATTGAGCTCATGCCCATGTTAAGTGCAGTTTTGCTCATTTTGTAAAAGGGTATCAGCGGGTCACGCAGCGACTGAATTGAGCCCTGCACGCTGGTAATGCCGACAATTTTTTTCTGCTCGCTGGCCGCAACATGATCAAGAAAAGCTTCCGTCATCT
Source organism: Gammaproteobacteria bacterium (assembly GCA_030429685.1). Taxonomy (GTDB): domain Bacteria; phylum Pseudomonadota; class Gammaproteobacteria; order Steroidobacterales. The sequence continues at coordinate 3,471 of JAUIEY010000140.1, read as the reverse complement.
TGAGCGTGCCGCTGACGTTCACGGCAAAAACTTTGGCCATTTCGTCGTAGTCATAACTGCCCAGATCCTGTTTGGCAGCATCTCCCATAATCGCCGCGTTATTCAGCAGCACATCAATCGGTACATCACGCAGTTTTTCCGCCAGCGCATCAATGCTGGCATGATCCAGCAGGTCCATGCGTTCCACGCTGACCCTTTCGTTGCTGGCCGCCAGGGCGTTCAATTCTTCGGCTTTTTCCGGTTTGCGCGCGGTGCCAATGACCGTCCAGCCGCGCTCGGCATAGTTTTTTGTCAGTGCCAGGCCAATGCCCCGGTTGGCGCCGGTGACCAGCACGGTGCCGGTAACTTCGCTGCGTTTGGCCGGGTCGAACAGAATGTCCTGCTGGCCGGCTGACTTGTGCCCGCCTGCCAGAGCCGGTGCTGCCATGGCAAGCATTGCTATGCACAACGTGGTCAGGGCGGATATCCGAAATAGACGATAGCTTGAGGTGAATGGCATGATGCTGCTCCTTGTTTATTGCCTATGGTAGCGCATGAATACTCACGAGAAAGATACCTTCCTGAATACCTATGAATGGGCCGGAAGCTGGGAAGATCTGCCCTGGGCGCATGACGAGCCAACGCTGTTTCTGGCGGAAATTTGCCGCCGGCGCAAGCCCGGCAGGGCGCTCGATATTGGTTGCGGCGCCGGCACGGACTCGGTATTTCTGGCACAGCAGGGCTGGGATGTCACCAGTCTGGATTTTGTTCCCAAGGCGCTAGAGTTTACGCAGCAGCGCGCCGCACATGCCGGCGTGGCGGTGACGGCGGTAGAGGCCGACATTACCCAGTGGCAGCCGCCGCACGCCTATGATCTGGTTCTCGATCACGGGCTGCTGCACAACATGGATCCGGTGCGCTATGCCAACTACCGTGAGGTGGTGATGCAGGCGGTCGGCGACGCAGGCGAATTCGTGTTGCTGCACTGGCACCCCCTGTTTCCGGGTCAGTCCAACGGGGATTACGGCCCCACCCGGGTCAGCCGTGAAGACATCAAGACTTTTTTCGCACCCGATCTGCAGGAACGCTTTTTCGCCGTGGAGCATTTTGAATCGCTGCCACCGTCAGTGGGCGGCGGTATGGCACAGGCTTACTACTGGTTTAAGCCCAATCAGGCATGGCGCCAGCCGCAGGAGTTGTTGCAGCAGATCCGTACCACGCTGGCTGACAATGACGTCAGTGCCGATACGGCGGGTGGGGAAGATGTCGATCCTGAGCTTATGGCCCTGATTCTGGGGCCGGGCCGGCTGGGGTTGCGCCACGAGGCCGTGCCGGTCGCGGACATCCCGGCGGTTATCGGTGAACTGGCGGAGCGGGGCGGGGAAGCCGCCGACCAGGTGCGCGAATTGCTGAACGTTTTTGCTGACAAGCAGCGTGGCAATATCTGTATTGCCGATGCGCGCTGCAACGTTTGTGCCGTGAAATTCTGCAAGCGGCTGCGTTACCGCTAGCCAGCAGGCCGGATGGTTGGCGTCAGTCCTCGTCGACTTCCAGCTGGCCGGTCAGGCGCCGCCAGATATGCGACCAGGACAGGCCTATACTGAGAAGCAGGCTCAGACCGATCAGTATCACCCAGCGCAGGGTAACGGAACTGCCGGTATCCAGCAGGCCCAGATCAACCAGCAGCCAGACCAGCGCTGCAATGACGACCGCGGCGAGAATCACGCCCAGGGTCTCAAGCGCACGCCAGGTCGCGACCCAGAGGATCACCCAGCCCACCACCAGGATAATGCCGACAAAAAAGTGCAGGGCACCCAGATCCGTGTCATCGGCGGTGACCCAGTCAAAATAGGAAAACCCGGTCGGGTTGTAAGTTGCCAGTACCAGCACCAGGCTGAACAGCAAGCGCCATACAAAACTCAGTGCGGTAAATTCCGCACTGCGCCGACTGGTTTTTTCTGCTTCGGCCATGCCGTTCTCCTTGCCAATATCCCTTGTTTTATTTCTTGCCCATATGCCTTGCATGCACTGGCAATGCTGCGTCGCCAGTTTAGCAGGCTGCACAGTCAGCGGCAGCCGGCACGACACAGGCAGCTTTCGCCGGCCATGCCGGGTCTGGCACAATAACGCGCTTTACGGTGCACGTTCCGTGCACCCGTTTCCGAGGCATCAGCGTTGTCCACCGATCTGACCACGGGGCCGGTCGCGCCCCACCTGCGCCGTCAGGCTATTCCCATGGGCCTCGGGCTTGTGGCGATCATTTCCTTTGATGCCGTTGACCTGTTTTTTGTGTCGCAGCTTGGTGACTTGCCGCTGGCAGCCATCAGTTTCACCTTCCCGGTGATCTGGCTGATGAGCAGCATCATTATCGGCTTCGAGGCGGGCGCGGCGTCCTGTATTTCCCGTGCTGTCGGCAGCAACGATGAAAAGGGTGCCCGACGCCAGACTACTGATACCGCTTTGCTTGCGTGCCTGGTAAGTCTGCTGCTTTGCCTGATCGGGGTTGTCAGTATTGAGCCGGTGTTTCGCATGCTCGGCGCTACCGACGCCGTGATGCCATTTGTGCATGACTACATGGGCATCTGGTACTGGTCGGCGCCGGCATCGGCTATTACCTGGACCTGTTGCTCAGCTATCCGGGCGCGCGGCAATACTTTGCTGGAAGGCAAGATTATTACGCTGGCGGCCGTTATTAACGCGATACTGGATCCACTGTTTATTTTCGGGTTGCTTGGATTTCCGCGCCTGGAAATTGCCGGTGCAGCTATTGCCACGTTGCTTGCCAACCTTATCGTGCTGGTCGGTACACTGACCTATCTGCATTTCAGTTTGCGGGTCTTTGCCACGCCGTTTACGGCCGTGGCAAATATCATCGAGTCCTGGCGGCGCATGCTTTACATAGGGTTGCCGGCAATGGTGACCAACGCCATCGTGCCGGTAGCCAACGGGATCGCGGTTGCCATGATTGCAGCCTACGGGGTGGATGCTGTTGCCGGTTTCGGTGTGGGTGCGCGGGTCGAACCAATGGCGTTAATCGCGTTCTATGCGCTGTCAGCGGTGACTTCACCTTTCATGGGCCAGAACTACGCCGCCAGAAAGTATGACCGGATCGATGCAGCGCGCCGGGTGATTGGCAGCTTTTGTCTCAAGTATGGTCTGTTTCTTGCGCTGGTCATGGCATTTCTGGCTCCCGGACTGGCGGGGCTGTTCAGTGATACTGAAGTTATCCGGCAGGTCGCCAGGCAGTATTTGTGGATCATGGCGATCAGCTATGGCGGTTACGGCATGGTGATGTCAACCTGTGCGGCATTTAACGGCGTCGGCTTCCCGCTGCCGGGGCTGGTCATTTCCGCGTCCCGCGCGTTGCTGGTGTTTTTGCCGCTGGCGTTTCTGGGGCAGTGGCTGATCGGCCTCAACGGTATTTTCGTCGCTTCGGCGGCATCCAATATGCTGCTGGGCGTGGTCGGGTTTTTCTGGTTCGGGCGCCATATC
>JAUIEY010000139.1 GCA_030429685.1 Gammaproteobacteria bacterium | reverse complement strand
ACCGATCACTTTGTGCCTGCGGTTGATGCGCAATCGGCGGCGATTCTCAAACTGACGCGCGATTTTGCCAGACATTTCGGCATCAGTAAGTTTTTTGACATGCAGGGTATCGGCCACGTGGTGCTGGCGGAACAGGGTTTGCTGCAGCCGGGCATGTTCGCCGTCGGCGGCGACTCGCACTCGACCAATGGCGGTGCATTCGGCTGCTACATGGCAGGCTTTGGCGCCATTGAAATGACCGGTGTGGTAGTGACCGGTCAGATCTGGTTGCAGGTACCGGAAACCATCCGCGTCACCTGGCGGGGCGACTTTCCCACCGGCGTGGTAGCCAAGGACATTGCCCTGCATCTGTGCCGTGAACTGGGTATGGACAACGCCTTCCGTGCGGTGGAGTTTGGCGGGCCTACGGTGCAGGGCATGGGCATGCCCGAGCGCATGGTGCTGACCAACATGGCGGCGGAACTCGGCGCCGAAACCGGTCTGGTCGAACCGGATGAGGTGACGCTGGCAGCAATTCGTGCCGCGGGGGTGGAGCCGGATGCCGGGGCTCTTACCTGGCGTTCCGATGCCGATGCGACTTATCTCGCCACGCATGAATTTGATGCTGCCGGGCTGGTGCCGCAGGTGGCTGCACCGCACCGGCCTTCTAACAGCGGGCCGGCCGATGACTACCGTGATGTCGCTATTGATCAGGCATACATCGGCGCCTGTGTAGGCGCCAAGCACAATGATCTGCAGATGGCGGCGCAGGTGCTCAAGGGTCGCAAAATAGCGGCCGGCACCCGGCTGCTGGTGGCGCCGTCGTCGCAGCAGACCATGGTCAAAGCCGCGGCGGACGGTACGCTGGCGATCCTGACCGCTGCCGGGGCGACCCTGTTGCCGACCGGTTGCGGGGCCTGTGCTGCACTGGGCGCCGGTGTCCTTGCCGAAGATGAAGTGTGTATTTCATCTACCAATCGCAATTTTCAGGGTCGCATGGGCGCCAACTCCGCCAGTGTTTACCTGGGTTCACCGTATACCGTGGCGGCTTCGGCCGTGGCGGGGCGGATTGCCGATCCGCGGGAATTCCTCTGATGGCCAGACGTACTCCACAGGTGTCTGACCCCATCAAAGGCCGGGCCTGGGTATTTGGTGATGAGATCAACACCGACACCATGGCGCCGGGTCTGTATTTCAAGGAGCCGCTTGCGGTTATGGCGCAGCATTGTCTGGAGGCGGTGGACCCGGAGTTCGCCGGCTCGGTGCAGCCCGGTGACGTCGTCGTGGGCGGCCGCAATTTCGGGGTGGGCTCGGCCCGCGAGCAGGCACCGATGGCCCTTTGCGAACTGGGCGTGGGTGCGGTAGTGGCGCGGTCATTCAGCCGGATTTTTTATCGCAACGCCATCAATTTCGGTCTGCCCCTGCTGACGCTGCCGCCGGACGCGGAAATTCAGCCGGGCGACCTGCTGGCGGTGGACCCGGTCGCCGGGACCATCGACAATACGACCCGGGAGTGCAGCTACCGGACCGAACCCATTCCGCCGCACCTGATGGAGATGATCAGTGCCGGCGGTCTGTTGCCCTGGCTGAAAGAACGCTATTCAGGTAATTAATAAAATTCAAAAGGTTACGTTGATAATATGAACCCTGCCGCAGCTTTGCGCGAGGCACTCGACCGGCCCGGAGCGCTGGTCGCGCCCGGTGTTTATGACGCCCTTACGGCCCTGCTGGTGCAGCAGGCCGGCTTCCGCTGTGCCTATGTGAGCGGCGCGAGCGTTTCCTTTACCCGCATCGGCCGGCCGGACCTGGGCCTGACCACTTTGACCGAGGTGGCCGATACCGTCGCCTGCATGCGGGAGCGGGTCGAGCTGCCGCTGGTGGTGGATGCGGACACCGGCTTTGGTAATGCGCTCAACGTGCGCCGTGCTGTGCGCCTGCTGGAACGCATGGGCGCCAGTGGTATTCAGCTGGAAGACCAGACCGCACCCAAGCGTTGCGGTCACCTTGAGGGAAAAAGCCTGATCACCACCGCCGAAATGTGCGGCAAGATCCGCGCGGCAGCGGATGCACGGCATGATGCTGCCACATTGCTCGTGGCGCGCACCGATGCGGTGGCAACCGACGGCCTGGAGGCGGCGCTGGAACGCGCGCATGCCTACGTGGATGCCGGCGCCGACATGCTGTTTGTGGAAGCCCTGCGGGATGATGAGCAGTTGCGACGCGTTGGCACCGAATTGGGTTCGCGCACCAGATTGCTCAGCAACATGGTGGAGGGCGGCAAGACGCCACTGAAGCCGGCGAATGAACTCGGTGAACTGGGTTTTGACCTGGTGATCTACCCGGGTGCCATGGTGCGCGTGGTCAGTTTCGCGGCGCAGGCCTACCTGCAGGAACTCAGCGCCAAGGGCACCACGGCCGGCATGCTGGACCGCATGAATCAGTTTGATCAGATCATGGATCTGGTCGGACTGCAGGAATCGATTGCTGAAGGCCAGGCTTACGCCGGCGATATCAAGGATGCTCGCTGATGACAGACCGCGCAGACAATTTTGGCAGCAGCCGCACCGTGCGGTTCCGCGAACTCCTTAACAGCCCGGAACTGGAGTTTCTCTGTGAAGCTCACAACGGTATCAGCGCCAAAATCGCTGAAGAAGCCGGATTCAAGGCGCTGTGGGCCGGCGGGCTGTGCATGTCGGCGCAATACGGCGTGCGTGACAGCAACGAGGCGAGCTGGACGCAGGTGCTGGAGATGCTGGAGTTCATGGCGGATGCCACCTCGCTGCCGATCATGCTGGATGGCGATACCGGTTATGGAAATTTTAATAATGTCAGGCGCTTAGTCAGGAAACTTGAACAACGCTCTATAGCGGCGGTGTGCATCGAAGACAAGCTTTACCCGAAGACCAACAGCTTTATAGACGGCGACAAACAGGAGCTGGCCGACATTGACGAGTTCTGCAGTCGCATCAAGGCCGGCAAGGATGCGCAGCAGGATGACAACTTTGCCATCATCACCCGGGTGGAGGCTTTTATCGCCGGCTGGGGTCTGGATGAGGCGCTGAAGCGCGCCGAGGCTTACCATGCGGCCGGGTCCGACGGCATTCTGATTCACAGCGCTCTGAATCACCCGGCGGAAGTGCTGGCCTTTAAAAAGGAATGGGCCGATCGCAGCCCGGTGGTCATAGTGCCAACCAAGTACTATTCCACGCCTACTGATGTATTCCGTGAAGCCGGATTTGCGCTGGCGATCTGGGCCAATCATTTGTTGCGCGCCGCCATTGTCGCGATGCGCGAGTGCGCCGAAACCATGCAGCGCGAGCAAAGTCTGATCTCGGTCGAAGATCGCGTCGCGCCGGTCAAGGAAATATTCCGCTTGCAGGGTGCATCCGAACTGCAGGAAGCGGAAGAGCGCTATTTGCCGCAGCGGGGTGAAGATGCGCGGGTCATTGTATTGGCGGCTTCCCGTGGCGGTGCGCTGGGTGAGCTGACGGCCGAACGCCCCAAAACCATGGTAGAGGTGCAGGGCAAACCACTGCTGGCGCATATTCTGGCGGCCTACAATGCCACCGGCATCAAGCGCATCACCGTGGTGCGCGGCTACGCGCCGGAAGCAGTGGACCTGCAGGGGGCAGACTACGTCGATAACCCCGACTACGCCAAAACCAGTGAATTACTGTCGTTGCAGTGTGCGCTCGCCGCGGACGATGACGACTCGCGCGATCTGTATATCAGCTTCGGTGACGTCATTTTCAAGCGCTACATACTCGACTCGCTGGCCGAGCTTGATGAAGATTTCGTGATTGCCGTGGATACCGACTGGCGCGAATCGGTCAACCGTGGTCGTGCCGCTGACTATGTCAGTTGCAGCGAACCGTACTCGCGGCGTGCATTCAACAGTCGTGTGCTGCTCACGACTGCCGGCGAAACGCTGGATGACAACGCCATTCACGGCGAATGGACCGGTGTGATGCGGGTGCGCGCCGGGGCGCTGGGTGTGCTGCGCCGGGCCGTGGCCGAACTGGCTGCCGATCCCGCCAACCGCAAAGCCAAGTTGCATCAGCTGCTCGCGGCCCTGGCCGCTGACGGCCGGGAGATTCGTGCGGTCTATACCACCGGTCACTGGCTGGATGTGGACAGCGTCGAGGATGTGGTAGCAGCCGGTAGTTTCTCGTGATTGAAGCCGCGGAATTTATCGGCGCGGCCCAGCGCCGGGGCTTCGGACTCTACAGCGGGGTGCCGTGTTCGTATCTCAAGCCGTTCATCAATTTTGTCATTGATTCGCCTGACCTGCGTTACGTGGGCGCGGTCAATGAGGGTGATGCGGTCGCCATTGCCGCGGGTGCCGAATTTGCCGGCGTACGCAGTGTGGCAATGTTCCAGAACTCGGGTTTTGGCAACACCGTGAATCCGCTCACCTCGCTCAACTACACTTTTCGTTCGCCGGTGCTGCTGATTCCCACCCTGCGCGGCGAGCCGGGCGGCCCGGCCGACGAACCGCAACACGAACTGATGGGCGCGATCACCACGGCGCTGCTGGAGCTGATGCGCATTCCCTGGGAATATTTCCCGACCGACAGCGCAGCCGTCGAGCCGGCGCTGGAACGCGCGGTGGCGCACATGGACAGGGAACAGACACCTTATGCGCTGGTAATGCGCAAGGGCAGCGTGGCACCGGCGACGCTGCGTTCGCAGCCGCGGGTGACGCCGCCGCAGTCCGCCGCAGTTCAGCCGGCTGCCGCTATGGCCAGCCGCAATGCTGTCTTGCAGGCCGTGCAACAGGTTGCCGACCCGGCATCAGGCACTGTAATTATTGCGACCACGGGTTATACCGGGCGCGAATTGTATGCCTGTGACGACCGTGCCAACCAACTCTATATGGTGGGCTCAATGGGGTGTGCCGTCAGCCTGGGCCTCGGTATTGCGCTGGCACAGCCGCAGCGCCGGGTGCTGGTGCTGGACGGTGACGGTGCCGCGCTGATGCGCCTGGGTGCACAAAGCACGGTGGGTTTCGAAGCGCCACCCAACCTGGTGCACGTGTTGCTGGATAACGGTATTCATGAGTCCACGGGCGGCCAGGCAACGGTATCGCGCTCGGTGGATTTTTGCGCCATTGCGGCTGCCAGCGGCTACCGTGCGGTGCACAGTCTGGCCGACCCTGCGGCGGTGGCAACGGCAATTGAAAACGCATTTGCCGGGCGGTCGGGCCCGGTGTTTCTGCACGTGCCGACGTTAGCGGGCGTGCCGGACAATTTGCCGCGGCCGTCGGTGACACCGGCGGAAGTCGGGCAACGCCTCAGGGAGTATTTGCAGTCATGACGGCCAAAGCTTCAGCACGCACCGTGTTACTCAATCCCGGCCCGGTGACTCTGAGCGAGCGGGTGCGCAATGCCCTGCATCGCGGCGACTGGTGCCATCGCGAACCGGAATTCGCCGATCTGACCCGCGACATTAACGGTCACCT
>JAUIEY010000138.1 GCA_030429685.1 Gammaproteobacteria bacterium | reverse complement strand
CAGCGGCACGAATTCGGTGAACCCGCCGGTTTCGGCCTGCAGATCGCGCAGGATCAGCAAGTGGCGCGCCCAGCTTAACGGCGTCTCAACATGTCCGAACATAATCGTTGACGTGGTGCGCAAGCCGAGTTCATGCGCTGCACGCATGACTCCCACCCATTGCGCGGTATTGATTTTATCGGCGCACAAACGCGCCCGCACCGGGTCATCGAGAATCTCGGCGGCTGTGCCGGGCAGGGTGCCGAGCCCGGCTTTTTGCAGCTCGGCCAGAAATTCACTGATGCTGATGTTCAGGGTGGCAGCGCCGTGGGTGATTTCCAGCGCGGAAAATGCATGCACGTGCATGTCAGGCGCGGCGGCTTTTACGGTCCGACAGATTTCCAGATAGGTTTCACCGGTAAACGACGGATGAATACCGCCCTGCAGGCAAACCTCTGTCGCGCCGCGCTCCCAGGCCTCCGCAGTGCGCCGGCCGATTTCCTGCATGTCCAGCAGGTAGGGTGAGCCACGCAGATCCTGGTGTGCCTTGCCGCGGGAAAACGCGCAGAAGCGGCAGCGATAGGTACACATGTTGGTGTAATTGATGTTGCGGTTTACTGCATAGGTGACCGTGTCGCCGTTTACTTCGCGCCGCAGGTCATCGGCGGCTGTGCAGACATGTTCGAAGTCGCCGTCACGGGCGCTGAACAGTGTGGCTATTTCGGTTTCGTGCAGCCGCTCGCCGGCCCGGGCTTTGCGGGTCAGTTCTGTTATGCGCGTATGCGCGGTCGCGGTGGACAGACGGACGGCACCGGGCACACTGTGCTGCCCGTCACCGGCGGACCAGTGATCATTGCGCGCCATGCCGCCGGCATCCGCATGTTTGAGTACGGCGCCGAACAGGCCTCTGTCCAGCCAGGTCTCACGCTGTTCGATGAAGGCCGGATATATCGTCAGGCGCTCTACCAGCTGGTATCCGGCCTGCGCGGTTTCGTCGGCAAGACGATCCAGCTGCGGCCAGGGTGACTCAGGATTGACATGATCCGGAGTAACCGGCGATACACCGCCCCAGTCATTGATGCCGGCATCCAACAGCTGATGCAGGCGGCCGGCATTCAGATTGGGCGGCACCTGAATGCTCATTTCCGGTCCGAAGATCAGGCGCGCGGCGGCAATCGTCCAGAGCAATTCATCAAAGGCCGGTTCCGGAACCGCATGCATTTTGGTGCCGGGTTTGGGTACGAAATTCTGGATAATGACTTCCTGAATGTGTCCATAGAGCTGCTGCTGGGCTTCAATGGCCAGCAGACTTTGCAGGCGTTCGTCACGGGTTTCGCCGATGCCGATCAGGATGCCGGTGGTCAGCGGAATGTGCGCCTTGCCGGCATTAGCAATCGCCGCCAACCGGACCTCGGGCGCTTTGTCGGGCGAGCCGAAATGCGGTCCGCCGCGTTCGCTGAGGCGCGCTGCCGCCGACTCCAGCATAATGCCCATCGACGGTGCAACCGGTCGCAGCAACCGGTAGTCATCCGGATCCAGCACGCCGGGATTAAGGTGCGGCAACAGGCCGGTTTCGTCACGCACCAGCTTAGCCATGGCCGCCAGATATTCAACGGTGCTTGCATAGCCGAGTTTCGACAGCGCATCGCGCGCCGCCTGATACCGCAACTCCGGTTTGTCGCCGAGGGTAAACAGTGCCTCTTTGCAGCCCTGCAACTGACCTGCGCGGGCAATTTTCAGTACCTGTTCCGGGCTCAGGTAAGCCTGCTCAATGCGTTTCGGTGTCTTGGCATAAGTGCAATAGTGGCAGACGTCGCGGCACAATTCGGTCAGCGGCACAAACACCTTGCGCGAGTAACTGATCTGATGCCCCCAGCCCTGATCGCGCAGCCCCGCGGCAGTTTCCAGCAGGGCATGCATCGGCAGGCGATTGATCTGTTGCGGTATGCCTGAGCGCGTCATCCGGTTGTTCCTGTGGCGCCGGGCCGGAGCCGCGCTGTAATGCCCGAGTCACGCAGAAACTCCTGCGTGTGGCGGCCGCATTTGCGGGTGCTCAGTTCGTTGCTCAGCCACAGCAGATCGTCGGGTAAGTCGACGTCGCGAAAAAAGGCGGGAACCGGCACGCGCAGCGCATCGATGCCGGCACGCGCGGCGCTTTGCAGATGCCTGCGGGCGCTGTCATTGCCGAAACAGAATGTTACCGCGTCAGGCGGCGAGCAAACCAGGGCATTGGTGCCGCCGTCACGAATCGCCGGGCTGATACTCAGCCCGCCCTGATGCCTGGCAATAAGAGCATCAATATCGGCCGGGCCCACGGTGGGCATGTCGGCCGGAATTACCAGCAAGGTAGCAAAGCCGGCCGCACTGATTTGCCGGGCCGCGCTATCCAGACTGCTGCACAGGTCGGCGCTGAAATCCGGCAACACCTGGTGCCCCGCTGCGGCTACCAGATCGGCCACCCGCGCATCGGCAGTGAGCACCGCGATTGCATCGATGCACTGCGCGGCAGTGAGGGCCGCGAGCACGTCATTAAGCATGGCGATGCTCAGGTCGGCGCATTCGGATTGTTCCAGTACTGGTGCTAGCCGGGATTTGGAGCGCTCCGGCGCTTTTACCGGGATTAGTGCACAGGTGCGGGTCATCAGGATGCAGCCCTGAGTTCAGCCGTGAAGCCGGCCACAAATTCAGCCAGCCGGGTTTTGTCTGTCAGATCATTCATGATGGTGTCAGTCATTGCAACGCTGATGCCCATGCGCTCGATTGTTGTTCGGTGTTCTGCGTCCTGTGTGTCGATTACCAGCCCGTCAATGATGTTCTTATAGTACTCCGCTATGCCCACTACGCCCGCGGTGATGCCTAGTTCCTGCATCAGTTTTGCGGTGGGCCCCTTGATAGCCTTGCCGGCCACAATGGGCGATACAGCTGTGACGGGCACCGGACAGTCCGACAATGCCGATTCTATCCCAGTCACCGCCAGTATCGGCGCTATGCTTAGCCACGGGTTGGAGGGCGAAATAATAATTCCGGTCAGTCCCGGCCGTTGCAGTGCCGTCAGTGCGTCGGTTGCGGCATTAGCCTTGTCAGCGCCCCGGTAGCGAATCGCCTGCGCCACCGGTTGGGCCCGCAGCCGCACAAAATAATCCTGAAAGCCCAGCTCGCCATCGGCAGTGTCAATATGCGTGCGGACAGGCGCATCGCTCATAGGCAGGATGGCGGTCTGCACGCCCAGACCGCGGGCCAGTTCACGGGTTGCTGCGCTCAGGCTGTGGCCGCCGGCCAGCAAATCGCGGCGTCGGACATGCATGGCCAGATCGCGGTCGCCGAGGCGAAACCAGTCGGCGCCGCCCAGCTCTGACAGCGCTGCCATGAAGTTCCAGCTTTCGTCGTGCCGGCCCCAGCCGGTGTCCGGATTAGCCAGACCGGCGAGGGTATATATAAGAGTGTCAATGTCCGGGCTGACCGGCAGCCCCAGATGATCGAAATCATCACCGGTGTTGGCGATAACCTGCAGATTCCGCGCCGGCAGAATCTGCGCCAGGCCCAGCACCAGCTTGGCGCCGCCAACGCCGCCGGACAACACCGCAAATTTCTGCTGGTTCTGGTGCACGCCTGATTCTGCAGATCAGCGAAACATGTCTTCTGCGGGCAGGCGCTGCAGAATCCTGCTGGTCTGTGCAGACCGACCTTCATCAAGACCGCGGACAATAACTACCGGCGTGGCTTCATCGGCTTCACCCAGCAGCAGTTCTGCGGCTGAGGCAATGGAATCCGCAACAGCATGTTCACTGACTTCCAGTACGCGGCCGAACATATCCTTGCGCCCGCGCAGGTTTGCCAGCGCTTCCACGCCGGCGCAACCGATGGCCATACCGGTAGTGCCCATGCGCCAGGCGCGACCAACGCTGTCGGCTATAACCACGCCGACAGATATCCGGGCGGCTGCATCCAGCCGTCGCTTGAGCGCCGCCGCAGAGCCGTCGGGGTCTTCGGGAAACAGCAGCACCGTATCCGGGTCTGCGGTGACATTTGACCGGTCGATGCCGGCATTGGCCAGTACCATGCCAAGTTTATGTTCCGCAATAATGACGCCGGGCCGATGACGCAGAATGGCGCTTGATTCATCCATGATCAGTTGCGCCATGGCGGGATCTTTCTCGGTTGCAGCCGCCAGTTCGATAGCGGCGGCACCCGGCTTGATCTCGCTGAGCCGTGCCGTGCGCCCCTCTGCCTTGGAAACCAGTTTTTGCGCCACTACCACCACGTCACCATCCCGCAGTTCCACCGCGGCGGCTGCCATGGCGTCGATCAGAATGGCGGCCAGGTCATCCCCTGCGCTTAGCTGTGGAATGCCCGGAACAGTGAACAGCTCGAGCTTGTTGGTGGTCATGGCCGGGAAGCGAGTCAGTCCTCGTCCAGTCCCGTTACTGCAATGCCGGCGTGGTAGCTTTTGTACTTCTTGTTCATAAAAATGAGCAGCGAAGTCAGTGCCTCAGCGGCGGCCGAGTTGGCCAGCGGACCGGCATGCCAGCCCTTAAAGCCGGCCGCTTCCGCCAGTGCAACAACCTGTTCGCGCGCTTCCGGGTCATTACCGGTAATCAGTACATCGCATTTGGCATTATCATGTTTTAGCGATGCAGCGGAAACGTTCTGGAAGGCTGATACCACGGCGCAGTTTTCGCCGACAATTTCCTGACCGATAACTGCGGCACAGCCTTCCGGGGGCAACTGCACTTTGGCAACTTTGGGCGGCACCAGCGGAACCGTGGTGTCGACCATGATTTTTCCCTGCAGCGCCGGTTTGAGTTGCGCCAGTGTGTCGCGGTAGTGATCAAACTTTACCGTCAGCACCACGATGTCGCCGGCTTGGGCGGCGGCCATGTTATCCATGCCGCGGGCCAGGTTGTTGCCACTGACCTTGTTCAGTTCATCGGCTGCTTCCCGGGCACGGCCGGCATCGCGGGAACCGATGATGACAGGCAGGCCGGCTCTGGCCCAACGCATGGCCAGCCCGCTGCCGAGTTCGCCGGTACCGCCAATTACGCTGATCGTCTGCATGCAAAAGTCCTGTAAAAATCGCAAAAAGCCGCCGCAGGCAGCCGTTAAATTGCGCGGAAGTATAGCACCGGTGCGGGTTACAGGATTGATACAAGTCAATATACAATCTGACAAAACAATCCTGGCGGCGCATGTCCGAGCCCTTGCCGCAGGTAGATAGGGAACGCAGAGGAAGTACAGGGAATGAGTATTGCCGCGGATCCGGCAGATGCCGCGCGGGAGCAGTTTATGCTCGCAGCACTAGAACAGGCCAGGCGCAGCATGGCTGCCGGCGGCGCCCCTGTGGGTGCCTGTCTGGTGCGCGATGATGTTGTCATCGCTGACGCTCACAATGAAGTCATATCCCGGCTGGACATAACGGCACATGCCGAAGTTATGGCTCTGCGTGCTGCGGGGGCAGCATTGCGCACGCTGGATTTGTCGGGCACCTGCCTCTATGTCACGGTTGAGCCCTGCCTGATGTGTTTTGCAGCCTGCGCTTACGCGGGC
>JAUIEY010000137.1 GCA_030429685.1 Gammaproteobacteria bacterium | reverse complement strand
TTCACCGCTGACCGGATCCAGAGCCTGCAATTCAGCCTCCGTAAATCCCTGCTGGGCGGCAACCGGAATCGTTACCGGCAGCAGTAGCAGCGACAACCAGAAATACTTGTACGAGCGAGCCCACATAGCTTTGTTCCGCCTTTGATCGGGCAGCTATTTTTTCGTCTCGTGCGATAGCGCGCAAGCCGGCAAATCAATGAAACTGCCAGACGGATAGCGGGTACATCACTCCGAGACACGGATTTCAAATCCGGTTTTGCTCAGCCGCTCGTGACCGTAGGTCGTAATTCGCACGGTATCTTCCATGTGCAGCGAGCCCCAGCCGATTTCTGTATGCGGCATATCGACATTGACAATCATGTCCGGCTGCAGCACCTGATCGTCCTTGGTCTGCGGCTGCACACCGAAAGGCTTGGGGTCATCGGTGTGTTCAAGCCCGACGCTGTGCACCACAGGATTGCGGAAATGGCGCAATCCGGCTTTGCGCACTGCGTCACCCACCGCCGCGCTGAGTTCGCTGTAGCGCACACCCGGACGCAGATATTCCTGCGCCGTTTCCCAGCCGGCGAGCAAATGGGCGTGTCGTTTGCGCTGTTCCGGCGAGGCCTCACCGACCACCGCGCAGCGACCGAAGTCGCCGTGATAATGGCGATACTGCCCGAGCGCATCGAAGAACACGGGTTCATTGCGCCGCACGCGGGCAGCCGGCAATTCGCCCACGCCACACATCAGGTAGACGCCACGCCCGCCCTGCTGCGCCATGGACATCAGATACATATTCTCCAGTTCATCCCAGGTGGACCCTTCGCACATGGAATCGGCGGCCACCAGTAACGCCATTTCATTGATATGCGCGGCATGACTCATGATCGCAAGTTCCGCTGGTGTCTTGACCAGCCGGATTTCGTTGAATAGCTGCGGGCAATAGTCGCAGTGCACACCGTCCAGCCCGGCTCCGGCCAGCCACCCGCCGGTGCGGGCATCGTCCACACCAAGCCGCGCCTGCTCAAGACCCGCAGCGCGCACGGCGCGGGCCAATGCATAAAACGCGTTCGGCGACATGCTTGCGCCCAGCCGCTCGGTGATGGCCCGCCACTGCTCCTCAAGTGGTGTGAACTCAGCCAGTTCGGCCGCCATCCAGCCGGCATAGTCGACGCCGCGCGGCGTGCCATCCGGGAAACTTGTGTCCGAATCCGCCGGCCCGGTGTAGGCATAGATATTTTCCATCCACGTGCCCAGACCCTTGTCGCGCTCGGTTTCCAGCCGGCGTATTTCCAGCGCCGGTACCACCAGTGCTGCCGGTGCCGACGGGTCACGCGGAAACACTGCAAAATAGGCGCCATCGTAGCCGGTAGGCGTATTGAACAGACCCCAGTAACTGCTCAGGTAATAGCTGTTCACCGGCAGCTGGGCCACCAGCGCATCCAGCCCCTCGCGCGCCATGATTTCGGTCGCGCGTTCCTTGTTGAGTAATACGTCCATGGTGTTGTCTTATACTGTGTTATCCAGGCCAGCACGAAATCCGGCCAATCTGACAATAAAACCAACCGCAAGGATACCAACATGATTCTGCTTACCGGCGCCACCGGCAAAACCGGCGGCGAGCTTGCCCGCCAGCTAAACAACGCGGACATCCCCTTCAGCGCCATCGCCCGCAGTCGCGACAAGGCTGCTGAACTGCTCGACATGGAAGCTGATGTGGTATTCGGTGATCTTGAAGACCGGGATTTTCTGGCTGCAGCCATGGCAGGCATCGAAAAAGCCGTGCTGATCATGCCAAACGTCGAAAACCAGCTGGCTGTCGAAAAACAGTTTATTGATGTCGCCAAAGAAACCGGCGTGCAGCATATTGTTTATCAGTCGTCGCTGGAATCAGTTCCCGGCTCAACAAATCCGATCACCGGCATTCACGTCGCCACCGAGGAATACCTCAAGGCTGCGGGGCTGGCCTGGACCATGATTCGCCCCGGCTTCTTCATGCAGACCTTTGCCGCTTCGGCACCGCGTATCAAAGAAAGCGGCAATATTGTGCTGCCGCTGGGCAGCGCTACCCTGTGCGCCACCGACCTGCGTGATGTGGCAGCCATCATGGTCAAGGTGCTGACGGAACCCGGCCATGAAAACCAGAGTTATGACATTACCGGACCGGAGCTCATTACCATGGAAGAAGTCGCGGCGCGCTTCAGCCAGATTCTGGGCCGGGAATACAAATACGTTGATCTGCCGCTGGATGCATTCAAAGGCGCACTGAAAAATGCCGGCTTTAACGATTGGCGTGTCAATGCGGTGGCCTGCGAGCTGAACTCGATTGCCAACGGCTCACTGGATCACACCACAGAAACAGTGCAGCAGTTGCTGGGCCGGGAAGCAAACTCTATTGACAAGTTCATCAGCGATCACGCCGAGCTGTTCCGCTAACCGGAAACTGCGCCTATGAATCTGCTGCAAGTTGCCGGACAAGGCGTATGGCTGCTGCCCGCAGTGGTGCTGACGGCGAGTTGCACGCCGCAACCGGCGGCCGCGCCGCTCGCCTTTAGTGACTGCGCGCAATGCCCGGAGATGGTGCAGTTGCCTGCTGGTGACTTTCTGATGGGCACAGCGGAAGACCAGCGGCTCATTGATCCGCGCACCGGCAAACCGGCTACCAATGACGGCCCGCAGCATCGCGTAACCCTCAGCAAAAGTTTCGCTATCGGTCGCTACGAAGTGACTTTGGCGCAGTTTGCTGCATTTGTCGAAGCAACCGGATATCAAAGCGTTGATCGCTGCATGGAATTCAGCAAACCCGGTTCTTTTGCCATTCGCAAAGATATTAACTGGGGCAATACCGGCTTCCGTCAGGGTCCGGATCAGCCGGCCGTCTGCATCTCCTATTACGATGCCGAGGCGTATGCGAACTGGCTGGCGCAGCGTACCGGCCGCAACTATCGTCTGCCCACGGAAGCCGAATGGGAATATGCAGCCCGTGGCGGCGCCGCTACCGTTTACCATTGGGGCGACGATACCGCTGCGGCCTGCACCTATGCCAACGTGCGCACCGCCGGTGCCGACACTATCAGCAAACGTCAGGTTGCGGCCGATGCGGAACTGGGCTTCCCTTGTGACGACGGCTATACACAGTCAGCGCCGGCCGGCAGCTTCCAGGCCAATGGTTTCGGGCTGCACGACATGCAGGGCAATGCCTGGGAATGGGTGGCAGACTGCAATCACAAGGACTATGTCGGCGCCCCCGCGGACGGCAGTGCCTGGCTCGAAGATTCGGGTAATGAATGCCGGTTTGGAATCATCCGCGGCGGCTCTTTTCTGAATTTGCCGGAACGCTCCAGCGTGACCGTGCGGGCCGGCCGGCCGCGTTCCGCTGGCGCGACCAACATGGGGTTTCGGGTTGCACTGGGTGCCGGTGAAAATGCCAGCCTGAAACGCCGCGCATGGACTACCGATAAGGCCAGTGGCAACGGGCCGGGTGCCGAATTATTTGCCGACAACTGTGCTGCCTGCCACCTGAGCAGCGATAATTTCGAAGGCTTGTACGGCACCAGCGTCGGCCAGCTAACAGATGCAATCCGGAACGGCGGCAACAACGTAATGAGCATGCCGGCCTTCGCCGACCGGCTCAGCGACGCAGAAATAACCGTGCTGGCGGAATACCTGCGGACAGTTAACGGCTGGCAGTAGCCGTTTCCGGCGGCAGTGGCTCCATACCCTGCGACACCACAGTATCCAGAGCCTGAAAAAACGCTTCGATGATCGGGCCGCTGAACTGTTCGGCCGCCAGACCGCCGTAGATAACCGTGGTGCCATCCTGCACCAGTTGCTTGCGCCATGGCACCGACCAATCCGTGTACTCTGCCGTGTCGTATACATCATAGTCGTCGAAAAACTCGTAGTTGGCCATGTCATGATAGAACATGGTGTCGGTGTTCTCGGCAAAAAACTCCAGCGGAATATTCAGTACGTACTCATAGCCCTCGTTGATGGCCTGCCAGAACGCTTCATTGGTGGCGACATAGCGGTTGTCCGGGTCGCTGTGCGGGTCGGCAAAATGATCCTGTGACTGAGTGATCTCCAGCCGGTTGTAGTTGTAGTCCTGCATGACCTCTGCAGCTTTGGCCAGCGAACCATCCACGTATTCGGGCGAAAGTTTCAGCCACGCTTCGTTGGGCACGTTGTCCCAAGGCATGCCATGCACCGACAGAATCAGTTTCAGCGAAACTCCCTCGGGAATCGTTTTGAGGTTGTCACGCAGTATGGCCGCATGAGTTTCATACATCACGTCAAACTGTGACAACTGCGGCGTAATAATCACCTTGATTTCAGGGTTGCCGTTCAGTTCCTGCCACTCGTGCAGATAGTGGAAGGCATGTTTGAACGCTCCATTGAATTCCTCATGATGCGAGTAAATCGGCCGCGGCGCTGCCAGCACTAGCGTGTCGATTCCCTCATCGAGTAAATCAAAAAGCGCCTCGCGGGCCATGGCCGGATGATCGGCCGTCACCCAGCGCCACGGAATCGCGCCGTACTTCTGCTCCAGCTTCTCCATGGCGTTGAATACGATGTGGCGATTGCCCGATTCATGCGGCACTCGCCCGTCGTGAAAGCCTTTACCCGGCGCGTAGTAATAATTCTTTGCCTTGACCGCCAGCTTCTGCGCCGGCGGCGCCATACCGGACTTCTGCTGCTCATATAGGAAGGCCCCGTGACTGAGGTGCTGGTTGCCCGGCGGCATCCAGCTGACCCGACCGTCCCGGTAGTGCTCAATATACGGCACGCCCTGAGTATCAACCCGGCTGCCGTTATGATCCACCAGGTCGGTCGGCGCGAATTCCTCAAATTCATAAAACCTGTCCGGGTCAAGCAGAATCATGCCCTTATCAACCTGCACCAGCTCACGTATCGGCCAGGGAATGTACTGGTAGGATTTTTCCGCATAGGTAATAAAATCTTCCTCGCGGTAGTCTTCCGGCATGACCAGGTGGGATACAAAAATACCGATGCGCCCGACCGGCCTGGTGTCCTGGTTCAGGTAATAACTGTAATAATCGGGGCCTACCAGCTGAGGCGGCCGGTTCATGTACATGGCATAGGCAACGACACTGCCAACAAGCACGGCCGCGCCCACCACAATCTTTTTCCAGAGTTTCATATCAGGTTGTTCCTTAGCCCCTAAACAAACGAGAACCCCATGCCCTATGTTGCCATTTGCCATGATCAGAATGAAAACGCCTTGGCGCTGCGCCAGAGCGAATTGCAGGCCCACCTGGACTACGTTGCCGGCATCGCCGATCAGGTGCTGGTTGCGGGTCCGATGAGTATAGAAGGTTCAAGCAGCTTCAACGCAAGCCTGTTCATCTACGCCGTGGACACCGAACAGGAAGCCCGCGAACTGCTGGAGCACGACCCATATTTCCGGGCCGGTATTTATGCGGAGGTCACGCTGGCGCCGTTCACGCCGGCACGGGGCACCTGGCTGTAGGGCTTCCCTGTATCAGGCCTGATACAGGGAAGCCCTACAGCCAGGTGCCCCGTGCC
>JAUIEY010000136.1 GCA_030429685.1 Gammaproteobacteria bacterium | reverse complement strand
CCGCCGTGCAGCTGCTTAAAACCGTCGCCGAGATGCGTGAACTGGTGGATGCCTGGCGTGAGGCAGGCGATACCGTCGCGCTGGTCCCCACCATGGGCAACCTGCATGCCGGGCATATGAGTCTGGTCAGCATGGCTGCAGAGCATGCCGAACATGTCGTGGTCAGCGTGTTTGTCAATCCGACTCAGTTCGGGCCGGGCGAGGACTATACCGAATATCCGCGCACTCTGGATAAGGATCAGCGCCGTCTGCAACGGGCTGGTGTGGATGCCCTGTTTGCACCATCGGTGGAGGAAATGTATCCGGCAGGTATTGAGTCGACCACCCAGGTTCTGGTGCCGGAACTGTCGGCGATTCTCGAAGGTGCGGCCCGTCCCGGGCATTTCGCCGGTGTCGCCTCAGTGGTTTGCCGGCTCTTCAATATCTGTACGCCTGATGTTGCAGCCTTTGGTCAGAAGGATTATCAGCAACTGGTGGTATTGCGGCGCATGGTTGCGGATTTGCACATCCCGGTGTCCATTCTGGCCGGTACCACCGAGCGTGCCCGCAACGGGCTGGCCCTGAGTTCCCGCAACAGCTACCTGAGTGATGCGCAAAAACAGCAGGCGGCTGCGTTGCATGTGGCGCTGACCGCTGCCGGCGATGCGATTCAGGACGGTGAAGGTGACTATGGCGCGCTCGAAGCCAGCGGTCTGAGGCAACTGGAACAAGCTGGCCTGCAGCCCGAATATTTTGCGATCCGCCGGGCCTATGATTTAGCCCCGGCCGGCAAGTCTGATATGAACCTGGTGGTGCTGACGGCGGCCCGGCTTGACCGAGTGCGGCTGATTGACAACATGCTGGTGTCACGCAGCAGCTGATAAAGCTTATGCTTCGCGGGTGCCGGCCTGATGCTGTGCCAGCGCCCATGCGACGTGTTCACGCACCAGTCCGGACGAGTCGTCGGCACGTGCCTGCAATGCCTGCACGATCTGCGGGCGAGTGGGGGCATTGCCCAGCGCGACTGCAATGTTTCGCAACCAGCGTTCGTAGCCGATGCGCCTGATGGCACTGCCGGCAGTCCGTTCCAGCCACTGCTGCTCGCTCCAGGCGAACAGTTCGGCCAGGGTGATGTCATCCAGGTTGTGGCGCGGCGCAAAGTCGTTCTCCGCGGTCGGCTGTGCGAACTTGTTCCACGGGCATACCAGCTGGCAGTCATCGCAACCGTAGATGCGGTTGCCCATGGCGCCTCGAAACTCGGTGGGTATGGGGCCGTGCAGTTCGATGGTCAGGTAGGAAATGCAGCGGCGCGCATCCAGTTCGAAGGGAGCGACAATGGCCCGGGTCGGGCAGACCTCAAGACAAGCAGTGCAACTTCCACAATGTTCGTCGGTGGCATTGTCGGGCGGCAGCGGCAGATCCGTGTAAATCTCGCCGAGAAAAAACCATGAGCCGGCAGCCTTGTTTATGAGGTTAGTATGCTTGCCTATCCAGCCGAGGCCTGCATTGCGCGCCAGCGGTTTTTCCAGCACCGGTGCGCTGTCGGTAAAAACCCGGTAGCCGAATTTCCCCACCCGTTGCTCAATGCGCGTCGCCAGTTGCTGCAGGCGATTGCGGATGACTTTGTGGTAGTCGCGTCCCAGCGCGTAGCGCGAAACATACGCCTGTTCCGGCATGTTCAGTAACTCTTCCGGCGGCCGCGTCTCGCGCGGCAAATAATCCATGCGCACGGAAATGACACTAACGGTTCCGGCAACCAGTTCGGCCGGGCGGCTGCGCCGCGAGCCATGCCGCTTCATGTAGTGCATTTCGCCGTGCCGCTGCTGTGCCAGCCACTGTTGCAGCCGGCTCTCATCCTGTTGCAGGTCAATGCCGCTGATTCCGGTTTGTTGAAAGCCCAGTTGCGCAGCCCAGCTGCGAATCTGCGCAACCTGCAGTGGCGGTCGCGGCGAATTGTCGATAGCCATACCGCTATAATCGCCCCATGTCTGGTTTTGAACAATGGGTGTATACCCCGGCGAATGTTCGGGAACTTGATCGTATTGCGATAGAAGAACAGGGCATTCCCGGCTACGAATTGATGCGCCGGGCCGGCCAGTTCGCATTCGATGTAATGCGCGAGCACTATCCGGCCGCCCGTCGCTGGCAGATATTTTGCGGCAGCGGCAACAATGCCGGTGACGGGTATGTTATCGGCCGCCTGGCGATTGAAAACGGCCTGGCGGCGGCAGTAGTAACAGTTGCTGAACCGGCGCGGCTGACCGGTGACGCGGCGCGCGCCTACCAGGCTTATGCCGCGGCTGGCGGGATGGTTTATCCCTTTGGCGACCAGCGGCGCAGCGCCGGCGCTGCCGATCTGATTGTTGATGCGCTGCTGGGTACCGGTCTGGAACGGCCGCTGGCAGCAGCCTATGCCGACGCGGTCGCGGCCATCAATGGCGCGGCGCTGCCGGTTGCGGCCGTGGATATTCCCAGTGGCCTGAATGGCAGCAGCGGCGAGGTAATGGGCAGCGCGGTGCGCGCCGATCTGTGCGTGACCTTTGTTGGCATGAAACAGGGGTTGTTTCTCGGCGCCGGCCCGGATCACTGCGGCAAAATTTTTTTTCATGATCTTGGTATAGCGCCGATACCCCCTGACCGGGTGGCCCCTGCATTGCAGTGCGCGGGACCCGCGCTGCGCGGCGAACTGCTGCCGCGCCGGTCGCGAACCGCGCACAAAGGACGCTTCGGGCATGTGCTGGTTATCGGCGGAAACCACGGCATGGGCGGTGCGGTGCGTCTGGCAGGTGCTGCGGCACTGCGCAGCGGCGCAGGACTGGTGAGCCTGGCAACCCGACCCGCCAATGTGCCGGCAGTGATCGCGGGTTGTCCGGAGCTTATGTGCCGTGGCGTGGATGCGGCCGAGGATATTGATGACTTGCTCGCGCGGGCTAGCGTGATAGCCATTGGCCCCGGACTGGGGCAGGATCAATGGGCGCACGCCATGCTGGTACGCGCAATAAGTGCGCAGTTGCCGTTGGTGGTTGATGCTGACGCCCTCAACCTGCTGGCGGCAGACCCGCGGCGCCGTGAAGACTGGGTGCTGACGCCACACCCGGGTGAGGCTGCGCGTCTGCTCGGTATTGATGCCGCTAAAGTGCAGGCAGATCGCGGTGCGGCGCTGCGTGAATTGCAGCAGCGCTATGGCGGTACGGTGTTGCTCAAAGGCGCCGGCACCCTGGTCAGCGCCGGCGGTGCATTACCCTGGCTGATCCGCGCCGGCAATCCGGGCATGGCCAGTGCCGGGATGGGAGATGTGCTGACCGGCATCACGGCGGCGGTGCTGGCGCAATGTCCGGACGCTGAGCCGGCGGCGCGCGTGGCGTTGGCGGCATGGCTGCACGCTGCCGCCGGCGACCGGGCGGCGCAGGCCGGTGAGCGCGGGCTGTTAGCCAGCGATGTCATTGCGGAATTGCGGGCATGTCTGAACTGACCTTGTTGTCTGCCGCGGAGACCGAGGCCGCCGGTGCGGCACTCGCGGCAGCTTTGCAGGCGGCTGATCAGCCGGCCTGCATTTATTTGCACGGTGAACTGGGCGCGGGCAAAACCACCTTTACCCGCGGTCTGCTGGCGGGTCTGGGGCATAAGGGGCGGGTGCCCAGCCCGACTTACACATTGGTCGAGCCCTATGAACTGGCCGGGCGGCGGGTCTGGCACCTCGATCTCTACCGGCTTGGGGACCCCGCCGAGCTTGAGTATCTGGGGCTGGATGAAATGGTCGGTCCGCGCGCCTTGCTCCTGATTGAATGGCCGGAGCGCGGCAAAGGCTTCCTTCCTGACAATGACTTAAATATCAAACTTCAAGTTATACCTGAAGGAAGGTTGTTGCATATCGAGGCGGCCGGGGAGGCCGGCAGCGCGGTGCTGAGCCGTTTTGTCCCGCCTGCGGCCATCGCCTCCTGAAGACTATAAACAAGGGGTTTCGGTGGTTTTATGCCGCCGGCAACGAGCAAAACGGCCTATCTAGCTAATTTTGCGCCTGTTTTGGTACAAAATTTCTTGGATATTCTGTCAAATTTCGTATACTGCCTGCATCACCTTGGGGGGCGAAGGGATGCGTGGCTTAAGGATGACAGTTGGTTGTTGCGCGCTGCTGCTGGCGGGCGCGCTGGCTGCCCAATCGGTGCAGGTCAAAGACGTGCGTATCGCCCATACGGGCGAGCGTACCCGCGTCGTCATGGATCTTGACGGTGATACCACCCATAACCTGTTTACCCTGGCCAACCCCAATCGTGTGGTGGTTGACCTGAGCGCAACACGTTTTGCCGGCACTCGCGCGCGCCTTCCTGCGGCCATCGGCCTGGTCGGCAACATTCGTGTCGCGGATCGCGAAAATGGCAGCGCGCGGCTGGTGCTGGATCTGGATGAAGCGGCGCGCCCGAAAAGTTTTGCCCTGCAGCCGGGGGCGGGTTTTGGCCATCGGCTGGTGGTCGACCTGTATCCGCTGGATGCCGCTCCGGCTGCCGTCAAAACGTCGCCGCGGCAGGCGCAGAGCCGTGACCTGGTTGTTGCCATTGACGCCGGCCACGGCGGCAAGGACCCGGGTGCCCGCGGGCGTGGCGGCCTGCTGGAAAAAGACGTGGTGCTCAGGATCAGCAAGCGTCTGGCTCAGTTGATTGAAGACGAACCGGGCATGCGGCCATACCTGACCCGCTCGGGAGACAGTTTTCTCAAGCTCGGTGAGCGCATGCGTCGGGCGCAGAACGCGGGCGCTGATCTGTTTATATCCATTCATGCCGACGCCTTTAGCGACCGGCGGGTGCGGGGTGCGTCGGTCTATGTGTTGTCCAACAAAGGCGCATCGGATGAGGCAGCCAAGTTGTTGGCGGAGCGCGAAAACCAGGCTGACCTGGTGGGCGGGGTGAGCCTGAATGACAAGGATGACACGCTAGCCGCGGTGTTGGTGGATCTGTCCCAGAATGCTTCGCTCGAGGCCAGCATCGAAGTGGGCGACTTGCTGATTGACGAACTGGGCCGTATTGGCAAAGTGCGCAAGCCGACCGTGCAGAAGGCCGGTTTCAAAGTATTGAAGTCGCCGGACATTCCGTCGGTGCTGATTGAGACGGCCTTTATTTCCAATCCGCATGACGAAAGCAATCTGCAGAGCGTCCAGTACCAGCAGCGTCTGGCGCGTGCGATGCACAACGGCATACGTGACTACTTCTATGC
Source organism: Gammaproteobacteria bacterium (assembly GCA_030429685.1). GTDB lineage: Bacteria > Pseudomonadota > Gammaproteobacteria > Steroidobacterales. The sequence continues at coordinate 358 of JAUIEY010000136.1, read as the reverse complement.
CAACCCGCCGGAAGGCACGCGCATTGCCGCGCTGGCCAAACAGCAGCGCAGTGAGCGTGAGCATGTGATTCGCCGCGGCGACACCCTCAGCGAAATTGCCCAGCGCTACAACGTCAGTGTGTCTAGCCTGCGCGCGACCAACCGGCTGAGTTCAAGCCGTATCCGCATTGGCCAGGTGCTGCGTATACCGCCGACGCGCGGCATCTGACGCGCGTGGCGCGGCGACCTGAAGAGTCGCCGTTGTTCAATTAGCGGCACGATTCTGCAAGAATCCGTGCATGCCCATAGCCCAGCTGCCACCCCAACTAGTCAATCAGATCGCCGCCGGTGAAGTGGTCGAGCGACCGGCCTCGGTGCT
>JAUIEY010000135.1 GCA_030429685.1 Gammaproteobacteria bacterium | reverse complement strand
ATGATTCCCTTCAGCCTTATGTGGGGCGGCTTTGCCCTGTTCTGGGAATATTCCGTGCTGCAAGACGGCGCACCCCTGTTTGCCCTGCTCTGGGGCATTCCGTTTGTACTGATCGGCCTGCACATGCTCGTCGGGCGCTTCTTTACCGACGCCAGAATCCGCAAAAACACTTTCTACGGCCTGACCGATGAACGCATTGTCATTATTTCCGGTTGGTTCAAAAAACGCGTTACCTCCATCAACCTGCGCACCCTGGACGAAGTTTCGCTGTCAGAACATAGCGATGGCTCCGGCACGATTGTCTTTGGAAATGCGCCGCTGGCTTCTGCATCGATGAGCGGCCTGTCGTTACCGGGCGCAAATCAGCCGCAGACACCGCGCTTTGAGTTTATAAAAGACGCGCGGACCGTTTACGAACAGATTCGGGCGGCGCAGAAAGACGCGGCTCAGAGCACCGGCGATTAGCACTCACATGGCCGCTGGTTCCCACCCGCTGCTATGCTAGGCTGCTGTTGCACACGAGGCGCAAATGCTAGACAAATATATTCAGGACGCCCTGATTATCTGGGCGACCATAGATCCTATCGGCACCATGGCGCTGTTTGCGGCCCTCACCGCCCAGCTTTCGCCCGCTGAGCGCCGTCGCACTGCTTTTAAGGCGGTCGGCTACGCGGCAGCGGTATTGCTTGGCGCGATCGTGATCGGCCAGATAATTCTCAGCGCCATGGGCATCCGCCTGATCTCGTTTCAGTTTGGCGGCGGCATCATCCTGTTTCTGTTCGGACTGCAGATGATTTTTGGCGCCGGTTCACAGCAGACGCGCAAGGACCCGGACCATGACATGGCGGTATTTCCCCTCGCCATACCCGCCACCGCAACGCCCGGCGCAATACTGGCGGTGATATTGCTCACCGACAACTACGTCTACCCGGTTGCGGTGCAAATCGTTACCGCAGGCATCATGCTGGCAGTTCTGGGCATAACATTACTCCTGTTGCTGGCCGCCGAACGCATTATCCGCATCATCGGCGCCGCCGGTGCCTCCATTCTGACCCGGGTAATGGGCATGATTCTGGCGGCGTTCTCGGTCGAACTTATTATGAATGCCCTGGGCATTGAGAAATGGTTGCAGACGGTACCCTGACGACGGCCATGTGCGCGGCCCGTGGCCACGGCTCGGTGCAATACTGCTGGAGGTTCAGGAGCCGTCGTCGTTCGCCGGGCTTTTAAACATAGCCGGCACCTCAGCATCAGTCACCGGCGAGGTCGACTCCATGTGACGATGGATCAACCACGCGCCGCTGACCCGTTTAAAAATAGCCGTATAGATGCGCTTTTCGACAAAGGCCGGCACGGTCGCTCCCTCACGCGGCTCACCGGTGAGCGTGCTGCGGCCGATCATATACGCGATATCGCCGTGCACCTCCACGTCCAGCACTCGGAGTTCAGTCTTAAACACATACTGCGACATACCGGGGGTGAACGCAGCGCCGATTTCCTCGCGTGATGCCTTGATGGGCCGTCGCATGGAAATAACCCAGGCATCTTCGGTGTAGGCAGATCTGAAGGCATCCGGGTCGGCAGCGTTGTAGGCGTCTATGACTCCTTCCAGCTGCGCCTGCATGGCAGCGTGATCAGCATTGCGGCTGACGTCCATGACTTCGGGCTCTGCACCGGCCGGGACAGCAGCAAATATTGCTGTTAAACAAACTAACAGACGCAGGTTATTAGATGACATGACTCGTGTCCGCCTCAACTCAAGTTAGAATAAAACCATCTCGCACCACCGCTATTCTACGGAGATATTCATGCAACGGGTTGTCACCAGGCACGTCATTGATCACAAGCCTCGCGCCACGGATTTTACCGTGGCTGATGTCGCGACGCCGGACTGTCCCGAGAACGGCATACTCGTGCAGGTGGCTTATGTGTCGGTAGACCCGTACTCCGGCATTGCGCTCCGCGGCCGGCATTTCGGCTTCCCGGTACCTGAACCGATGCTGGAGTCGCCGCCCACGTCAGTTGTCGGCCAGGTGATCGAAAGCCGCTGTGCAGGCTTTGCCGCAGGCGACTGGGCGTATGGCGATGCCGGGTGGGAAGAAATAGCCGCGTTGCCCGCCGGCAAATTCTACAAAATTGATCCCGACAGGGCGCCGTTAAGCGCCTATGTCGGTGTACTGGGAATGCCAGGCGTGACGGCGTGGGCCAGCGCCAAACACCTGGCCAAAGTGACCCAGGGCGATGTCGTGCTGGTGAACGCCGCTGCCGGTCCGGTGGGTGGCACTTTCGGCCAGCTGGCGCGCGTATACGGCGCGCAAAAAGTAGTCGGAGTTGCCGGCGGCAGCACCAAGTGCGAGCTGGTTTGTAATACCTACGGTTTCGATGCCTGCATTGATTACAAGTCAGACAACTGGACCGAACAACTCAGTGCTGCCCTGCCTGACGGCCTGACCGTGTTTCATGAGAATGTATCAGCGGAGATGACCATGCTGGCGCTGTCACTGGCGCAACCCTACGCACGCGGCGTGCTCTGCGGACTGGTGGACGCGTACCACGGCGAGGCGCAGGGCAAACATCCTGTCAACGCGGGCGCGATCATAGCCAAACGCGCGCAACTGAGCGGACTGGTGGTGTTCGATTTCATGCCGCGCTATCAGGAATTTGTGGACGAACTTGTGCCGCTGATCAGCTCAGGCCAGCTCAACTATGTGGAGGACAGTGTGGATGGTCTGGAAAACCTGCCCGCGCTGTTCGAGAAACTCGTTGACGGCAACAACATCGGCAAAACGCTGGTGGCCGTGAATCCGCCTACGTCCTGAGCAGTTTGTCGGGCCATTTTTGGACCACCTTTTGCACCGCATCCGGCGCGGCGCGCTCGAAAACCGCGCGATTCAGTTCCTGATAAAACGGCGGGCCGCCTTCCTCAGGCCACTGCCGGGTGGCATCAATAATAATTTTGCTGGTGGTTGAGCGGTCCGGCGAAGCCGGATCCAGCGCAAAGGCCCTGCGCCCTTCGAATATTTTCTGTGCGGTTGCCGGCTGCCAGCGCGAACCGATGGCGAAACGCACCGCGGCAGAATCCTGAATATCGATATCGTCATCCACCACCACCACAACGCGGCCAAATACATTGTACTTGGCGGTGCTTTCGGCAATTTTGAAAGCCTGACCCGGCGCATCCTTTTTAATGCTGATGTAAACAAACCCGGGCGAGTCGGCCGGCGTGTTGTAGTCCACCACCTGCGGGAAAGCTTTGCGCAGCTGATACAGACTGTCGGCCCGTTGCGGCGCGGTGATGTATTCGCGCGTGACGCCGGTGAAGCTGTTGAACATCCACGGCGACTCGCGATGGGTTACCGTGTTGACCGTCATCACGTAGTTTTTTTCCACCGGGATGCCCATGTAACCGAACATTTCATGGTACGGTCCTTCGGCCTCCAGGTTGTGCAGATCCACGGTGCCTTCAAGCACCATTTCCGCATGCGCGGGCACCCGGAAATTGCCGTCTTCGGTCAGTACCACGTCAATGGCCCTGCCACGGATGCCGCCCGCTATGGCCAGCTCATCAATGGGGCCGCGATCACGAACCCGCGACGGCACCCGCGAGCTGCTTATCATCCATGTCATCGGGTCCTGACCGATGACCAGTGCCACCGGTATCGAGTCCTCGCCGCGCTCTCGGGCTGCGTCCAGCATGCGCCGGCCGGTCTGGCCGCACACAAAATTAACCATGATCTTGCGCGGGCCCTTGATCTGGCAGCGGTAGGTACCAAGATTGACGCCTAGCTCTGCATCGCCGGTTACCACCGAGGCGGTATTAATATACGCCCCGCCATCGCCCGGGTTGCCCTGCATAAACGCAAAGCGGGTGATATCAATGGCGTCGCCGGTCAGCCTGACCTGCTTGCATGGCGCGGCGGCAGCCGCGATTTCGTGCGGCGGAATGGCAGGCCATTGGCCGGCATTCTGCTCCAGCAACTCCAGCATCGCAGCGGTGGCAAGACGGTATGTCTCCTGCACGTCCCGCGGATCCTGCGGCGTACCCAGCAGCAGCGCCTCGGTATTGAGATGACCTTCGGGATTGGCGATCACCGGCCCTGGGTGCACCGTGCCGTCAATTTTGATGTTGCGGAAAACTACTGCCGGCGCCTCGTATTTGCCGAACTCGTCGACCAGCTGGTACATGATTGCAGTAGCTTCATAAGCATCCTGATCAACCCCATCAAAGCTGACCACCAAACCCCGGGACTCGAGTGCGTCCAGATAGTCGCGCATTGAATCGAAAACTGGTTTGGTCATGACTGCCCCCCTGGCTTGCGAGGCCAAAACATTAGGATTTCAGGAGAACGGCAACAAGCAACGGTGCAGAGCCAACCGACCAGCGGTTCCGTTATAACAAGTGAGCTGCTGCGAACGATGGGCCGCAGCCGACAGAATCGCACCGCCCTCTCCATTTTCTGAGGGGGAAAAATAGCCGGAGAGGACGGTGCTAAGCCTGCTTGTCGGAGCGCGCCAGACCCAGCGCGCCGGGATTCATGAGTCCCTGCGGATCAAGTTCGTGTTTGAGTGAGCTCATTAATTGCGCCACGTCAGGATCGAGTCTTTCCATAAACGGATAGGCTCGGCCAATCTGGTTAGAGGCGACGCCGAGCTGATCGAACAGCTGCAGTGTTGCCTCGCGTATCTCGTGCACATACGCGGTGGCGGCCGGATTCGGTTGCGGCTTTTGCAAACGGCCCAGATAGTCCGCTTCGGGCACCTCCTTATGCATTGGCAGCCATTCATCGAACCAGTGGAATACCACTTCAAAACTGAAAATATGCGTCTGCATGGCGGTAAACAGCGTGGAAACGCGAATATTCAGTTCATCGAGTTTGCTTTGATGCGCGGCCTGCAAGGCATCGAACTGTTCGATGAGCGGCCGGACATCGCTGTGCGGCACCTTGGCATTCAGCGCCGCCCAGCGCTCGCCGGCCGGACCCACCGCGCCGTTCAGATTGTCGAATGGTGCCGCCCGCGCCGCCAGGGGAATCGAATTGGGTATTTCCTGGCCGCCCTGTTGCGCGGCCAGGCGCCGGCAGATAGCCGCGTCAGCCTGCACTGCGCTGTCGCTGCGGGCCGCACAGGCCAGATGCAGCGAATGGGCATGCGCCGGCACCAGCTTTTTACCGGCCACGACCACGCCGATGCCGGCTTTGATACCGGCCAGCAGATTGCGCTGCCCGGTCACAATATCGCCCAGACGCCGCGCGTCGCTGGCAAGCGTGCCACTTTGCATGTTGCGCGCCGTAGTCTCGGGATCCAGCACATAGATCTCTTCGGCCGCATCGGCGCGCCCGATCTGCGACAGTGCCGCGGCCGCCGACTGCGCATCGGTAAATGCAAATGACAGGCACTCGGTGTAAGCAGGCATTTCAATGAGCCTGAAGGTAGCCTCGGTCTTAATGCCCAGCGCGCCGCTGTCATGTAAAAACAGGCCGGTCAGATCCGGGCCGTGAGCACGATAAAAAGGTTTGCCGCCACGAAACGCAGCATGACCGGTGCGCAGTATTTTGCCGTCGCCACTGACGACCTCCAGCCCCAGCACCTGGTCGGCGGCACT
>JAUIEY010000134.1 GCA_030429685.1 Gammaproteobacteria bacterium | reverse complement strand
CGTTCACGCCGGCACGGGGCACCTGGCTGTAGGGCTTCCCTGTATCAGGCCTGCATAGGCCGCCTGATTGCGGCCGTGCAGCCAGTCTGCTAGCTTCCCTGTCTGCGTTGCGCCCCGCTGCGGGGCTGCATTTCGCCAACATTATCCAAGGAACGAACATGTCTGATCTTTCACGCCGTGACTTTCTCAACAATGTCGGCATGGGTGCCGCTTCGGCTGCCGCGCTGGCCGCCACCGGCTGTGCCACGACCGGAGCAGCGAGCAACGCAGGTGCGGGCGACAAGTCCATGACCGGGCCGTACCTGAATTTGCTGGAAAGTTCCGAAAGCAACATGACGGCCTATGCCCGCCTGCAGGGCGACCTGGACAGCAGCAAGACAAAATACGGCTGGTACAAGGGCATGGTATCGGCAGTAATGCCGGACAAGGCCGTGCAGGACCTTTTCATGATGGAAGGCTTTTCCTGCGCGCGACTGCTGCCCAAGGAAGACGGCCCCGGTTACCGCAAAGTTCTGCGTGAAGTCGGTTTCTACCGCGAACAGCGCTTCGGCCGTTCCGGCAAAATCATGGATGAATGGCGTAATCCTCTTAACAAGGAAACCGTCAGAGTTGTGCCGATTGCCAACGACCCGTTCAACTTCGACATCACACCGTTTTTTCCGGAGCCGCCGAACTACGGCGGCCTGAATGCAGGTCGGCCGTTTCCGAAAATCCCGTTGAAGTTGCCCTGGGAAAAAGATATCTACAACAACAATGCGCGACTCGATACGCGCATCAATCTGTACTATCCGAGCGCGCTGCAGCCTGACGAATGGCCGCGGGAATCATCCGGCAGCATGAATCGGGTCACCGAGATTTTTCAGTACAACATCAATCTGGACGACCTGCAGGATCCGTCACAGACCACGACCAAATACAACGGCACCTGGGCACGCATCACCCCGTGGCTGCCCTGGATGCTGATGGGCCAGACTCCCGGGCACATTGTCTACACCTGCTACATGGGCAGTGTGGACAGCCTTGAGGTGTTGCCGGAAGACCTGGTGCTGGCCGCCGAGGCAATTGATCCCAAATACCTGGAAGCACCCACCGAAGACTATGGCCCCAGCCTGTCGTCGCTTGAGCACTATGCGCTCGAGCAGCAACCGGCACCGGTCAAAGAGTAACGCCCTACGCGGCAGTTGAGCCATGGGCCGCTGGCGTCCGCCCTTGCCCGCCGCTTCGCCGTATATCACGGCGGAGGGCTTTGCCGCGCTGCAAGCGGAAAATAAATCGCTGTGGCAAAAGCGTGCCATTGTCGTAAAAGCACTGGCGGCAGCCGCTGCCGAGGGTGACCGGTCGGAAAACGCGGAATACATTTACCGCAAAAAAGAACTGGCGGGCATAGACCGGCGGATTCGTTACCTGCAGAAACGCCTGCCCAAGCTCAAGGTAATACGCGAGTTCGCTCAACGCGACAGGGTGTTTTTCGGTGCCTGGGTCACGCTGGAACCGGACCATGGTGACGCCGTGGAATACCGCATTGTCGGCCCTGACGAGACCGCAACCAGCCCGGAATACATCAGCATGGATTCGCCGCTGGCCAAAGCCTTGCTGAAGCGGGAACTCGATGACGACGTGCGTATTGAAATCGACGGGCGGGCGCTGAACTACAGCGTAGCGGCTATTCGCTATCCGGATTCCTGAACCGCCGGCCTGCCGGATGACTTTGCCGTTTCCCGTTGTATGTGATCGGCAAAACCGGTGCCGACTTCCTGATAGTAGTTATACGCTGCATCCACACCGGATCGCATCAACTCCAGACGTTCGTCGTCATGGCGACTGACGGCGCCCAGCTTGCCGGTGTAGCCTATTTGGCGCAACGAATGCGCAGCATTGAGCACGTCCTCATGGGTCGGCAATGCCAGCATTATCAGCTTGATCTCCGGCCGCAATACCTGGCGCCAGAATTCAATGTCATCGGCATCACCCTGAATGACATTGACGAATTCGTCGCGTAGCCGCAGCACTTTTGCAGGGTCCACGTCGACACCCACGACCTTCATGGCGTAGTTGTCGCGCATAGCCCGATAGGCGCCGCGCCCGACGCGCCCCATACCGGCAATCAATACCTGCGCATCACCGGGATCCGCCGGTGTTACCTGGCTGGCACAACGATCAGTCTCAAATCGCAGCAGCCAGTCTTCGAATGTTTCAAACAACAGATGCGCGCGCATGTTCAGAAGCGAGGCCAGTGCAAAGCTGACGGCGGTACAGATGGCGAGAATTACCATCCAGTCGGGCGTAATCAGGCCGGCCGCAACGCCTTCGCGCGAAACAATCAGACCGAACTCGCTGAACGAAGCGAGCCCCAGCGAAGCCAGAAAAGCTGTCCGGGCCTGCAGGTCAAACCGGGTCAGCAGCCAGAAGAACAGCGCCATCTTCAACGGCAACAGAATGAGCAGCAATCCGCCCGCAACCAGCAAATCGCCGCCTGTCGGCAGCCCGGTAAGTCCAATGGACAAAAAGAAACCGAGCAGAAAAAAGTCCTTGAACCCCAGCAATGCCTTGGACAATTCCACGGTTTTGGCATGGCCGCTCAGCAGCAGGCCAAATACCAGCACGCCGATTCCCGGCTTTATGCCTACTGCTGCAAACAGCTCTGCGCCCATCGCGGTAACCGCCAGACCGAACAGCACCAGCACCTCGCCATGCCCTGCCCGCTCCAGCATCTGCAACAGCAACGGTCGCAACAGCGGCACCGCCAGCAATCCCAGCGCCCACAGAGAAGGCACCTTGCGCTCGGCCAGCAGCATGAAAAATACCGCTATAACGTCCTGAATGATAAGAATGCCGACCGCAATAACCGCATGCCGCGCCCGAATTTCACCGCGTTCCTCAAATATCTTGACGGCAAACACAGTGCTGCTGAAACTCAATGCAAAAGCCGCAGTTGCCGCACCGGCCCAGCCGTCGCCGGCGAAAAAAACCAGCCCCGCATAACCCAGAAGAAGAAAAGTGCCGGCGCACAAAACCACTACCGTGAGCATGTGCGCAAGCGCGCTCCCACCGACAACAGGCTCAAGTATTTCTTCCGGACGCAGCTTTAGTCCGATGGTGAACAGCAGCAGATACACGCCATAATCGGCCGCAAGAATGAGCAGATCACCGCCCTCCTCGCCGAAGCCATTGAGCACAAATCCCGCCAGCAAAAAACCTACCAGTGGCGGCAGGCGAAATTGCTGCGCAAGCAACCCCGCAATCAGTGCAATCAGCAGCCAGACCGAATCCACGACGTTCTAATTCAGGGCTTTTCAAACACCAGGATAAACCGGTCGGTTTTACCCCGCACAGCCGGATCAAAAACCATCTTGCTGTAATCGTCATCCGGATTGCGCAGGGCCGGATTGCTTTCCAGATAGCGGAAACCTGCGCCGGTCAGGTCTTCACGGGCATAGGCTTCCTCAATGCGATGCACATCCTGCGCCGCGGAACTGCCGGTACCCGGCGCCGCGGCATGATCAACAATGACCAGACGTCCGCCCGGCTTCAGCGCGGTGCGCACCTGTTCGAAAAACAGGCCCACGTCAGTTTTGTTCCAGCCGCGCTCCGGGGCGTAGTAATAGAGATCGTGATAGGACATCACCATCAGGGCGGCATCCAGCGTCTCCACCCCCAGTTGCAGGTCGTCGACTTCGCTTTTGAGCAGCCGGATCGGCGGTCTGCCGATAGCGCCGTATTTTTCCTGCAGCTGCTTTTCAACGAATCGCGCATACGGGGTATTGTTGTGCAAAATGACCGTGCCCTGCGGCCCCACGACCCCGGCTATCAGTTCCGAGTAGTAGCCGCCCCCGCCCATCAGATCTGCCGCGGCATCACCCGGCTGCAGATCCAGAAGCGGCAGCACCACCTCGGGTTTGCTGCGGGCGTCGCGTTCACGATCCGCCGCGGCACGCGCCGGGTTGCCAATCGCCGCGGCTACCGGATCCGCTGCGGCATGACTCGCCGCTGACAATCCGCCGCTAAAAAGTACCGCCGACAGAACCAGCAACGACGTCAATAATCTGGAATTCCCGGTATGCATTGCAATTCTCCGTAGGTGTGGCGCTCTGCAGCGAGCAGTGCCGTTAACAGCAAATGACCCCGACTATAATGCGCGCCATGGCCAGGCTGTTACTTTTTAACAAACCCTTCCGCGTCCTGTCACAGTTTCGCCCCAGCGGCGACAAGCGCACGCTCGCTGACTATATTGATGACCCGCAACTGCGCCTGGCCGGCCGTCTTGATTATGACTCGGAAGGCCTGCTGCTGCTGACCGACGACGGTCGACTCGCGCAGCGGATCACCAATCCGCGGCACAAGCTGACGAAAGTCTACTGGGCGCAGGTCGAAGGCGAACCGGATGAACGCGCGCTGGATGCGCTGCGACAGGGCGTGATGCTCAAGGACGGCGTTGCGCGGCCGGCGCAGGCAGTGCGCATCGAAGCGCCTGCGGACCTGTGGCAACGCAACCCGCCGATTCGCTATCGGGCCAGTATCCCCACCACGTGGCTGCAGCTGAGCCTGCGCGAAGGCCGCAACCGCCAGGTGAGGCGGATGACAGCGGCCGTGGGCCACCCGACACTGCGGCTGGTGCGACACCGGATCGGCGCCTGGCGCCTCGGCGGCCTGCAGCCAGGCGAGTCCCGGCTACTGACTGTCGAGGCAAATGACCAATCCGGCGGGGGAACTTTTGGCGACCGGGACAGTCCTAATCCGTGATCTCCACCGGTGCCGAACACTCCCCCCCTGATACTGGCATCGGAACTCAAAGCGGCGGTGCCTATGGCACCGCCGCTTTCTTTTTTGCCGGGGCAGCCGAGGCAGCGATTTTGCTGACCGACCTGCGGACATCATGTAGCGGTGGCGCAACAGTAACCGCATCCCCGGCGATTGCCATTGACAGCCCGTGACCGGCAAACGATTATTCTTAAGTTAATAAGATAAACATCTCATCCTTAGGGGGATTCCGATGATCAATCGTGTTGCGTCATTGCCACGCAGGGTTCTGCTGGCAGCCGCCGCCGGCGGTGTTGCACTGAGCGGTCTCGCCACCGCGCCGGTCGCGCTGGCCATTGAAGCCGACGGTGATACTGCCGAAATCTTTGTGACGGCCCGCAAGCGGTCGGAAACCGTGAAAGACGTGCCGGCCACTGTGGCGGTCTTTACCGAGGCAAAAATCGAAAATTCCGACATCACGCGTGCCAGCGACATTGCGCGCCTGACACCCGGCCTGTCGCTGGTTGATGCCGCTGAAGTCGGCGACACCCAGGTCAATATTCGCGGCATGAACGGTGCCCGCGACGCCGAGAACAGCTATGCGCTGGTCATTGACGGCGTGACTTATACCAATCCGGCGGCGCTGAACCGCGAATACGCCAACCTGCAGCAGATCGAAGTACTGAAAGGTCCGCAAGGCGCTATTTACGGGCGCAACGCGTCGGCCGGTGCTTTTATTATTACCACCAGGCTGCCCGATGAAGGCATGGAAGGTCAGGTAAAGGGCTCCGTCGGGCAAAACGAAACCTATGCCGTCAGCGGCAACTACGGCGGCCGGGTCAGCGACACCATGCTGGCCAGTGTGCAGGCCG
>JAUIEY010000133.1 GCA_030429685.1 Gammaproteobacteria bacterium | reverse complement strand
ATCTTGCCAACTGCAAAATAGGACGCATCCGGATGGGAATAATAGAACCCGCTCACCGCAGCAGTCGGAACCATGGCGAATGACTCGGTCAGGGTAATGCCGGCGTTCTTGTCCACATTGAGCAACTGCCACAGGGTGGCCTTCTCAGTGTGGTCCGGACAGGCAGGGTAGCCGGGGGCAGGCCGGATGCCACGGTAGTCTTCGGCGATGAGCTGTGCATTGTCGAGCTGTTCATCGGCAGCGTAGCCCCAGTAGTCGCGACGCACCCGTTCGTGCAGCCATTCGGCGCCGGCTTCGGCAAACCGGTCAGCAAGCGCTTTCAGCAAAATTGCGTTGTAGTCATCATGGGCCGCCTCGAATTCCCGCACCCTGGCATCAATGCCAATCCCGGCTGTCACCGCAAACGCACCTATGTGGTCGGCAAGGCCGGTATCTGCCGGGGCGATGAAATCAGCGAGGCAACGGTTGGCATTGCCTGACCGGACCTGCCGCTGCTGCCGCAAGTGGTGCAGGGTGGCCTGCACTTCAGCGCGGCTCTCATCCGTATACAACAGTACGTCGTCCCCGTCACTGTTGGCCGGGAACAGGCCGATCACCGCACGGGCCGTCAGCCACCGTTCGGCTATGATTTTTTCCAGCATGGCTTGTGCATCGGCATACAGTGCGCTGGCAGCAGGCCCGACCAGTTTGTCGTCAAGAATGGCAGGGAACTTGCCATGAAATTCCCAGGCATTGAAAAACGGCATCCAGTCTATGTAGTCCACCAGCGTTGCCAGCGGTATATCCAGTGTATGTATACCGGGGCGGGCCGGCTGCGGCGGTGCATAGTTTTGCCAGTCGATAGCGGCGCGGTTGCGGCGCGCGTCCTCCAGGCCCAGATATACTGACCGTTCGCTGCGGCCGGCGTGGCGTTCCCGGCGCTCGCGGCAATCTGCCTTGACGCCGGCCACAAACTCATCGCGCGTAGCCGCACTGATCAGTTTCTGGGCCACGCCCACCGAACGCGACGCATCCTTGACGTAAACCACCGCGCCTGCGTATTCAGGATCAATTTTTATCGAGGTATGCGCGGGCGAAGTGGTAGCACCACCGATAAGCAGCGGCAAAGTGAATTCCTGACGGGTCATTTCGCGCGCCACATACACCATCTCGTCGAGCGACGGCGTAATCAGCCCGGACAGCCCGATCACATCGGCATTCTCGCGTCTGGCAGTATCGAGAATTTTTTCGCCTGGCACCATGACGCCCAGATCTATGACTTCAAAGTTGTTGCACTGGAGCACCACGCCGACAATATTCTTGCCGATATCGTGCACATCGCCTTTGACCGTCGCCATGACGATCTTGCCGGCCTTCTGCACCGCATCGCCCTGTTCCGCCTCGATGTATGGCACGAGATAAGCCACGGCTTTCTTCATCACCCGGGCCGATTTCACCACCTGCGGCAAAAACATCTTGCCGGCGCCGAATAGATCGCCGACGGTGTTCATCCCGTCCATCAACGGGCCTTCAATCACATCCAGCGGCTGGGCGGCCTGCTGCCGGGCCTCCTCGGTATCGGCTACGATGAAATCGTCAATCCCTTTCACCAGCGCATGGCTGAGCCGCTCCGTGACCGGCAATGCGCGCCACTCAGCCACCTTCTCCTCTTCCTCGGCCGCGCCGCTGTCCTGATACTTGCCGGCAATGGCCAGCAGTTTTTCCGTGGCACCGCTGGTGCGATTTAGGATCACGTCTTCCACGGCATCGCGGAGCTCAGCGGGAATGTCATCATAGACCGCCAGTTGCCCGGCGTTGACAATGCCCATACCCATACCGGCCTGAATGGCGTGATACAGAAATACCGAATGCATGGCCTCGCGTACCGGATTGTTGCCGCGGAAGGAAAACGACACGTTACTGACGCCGCCGCTGACCATTACATGCGGCAGTTCGGCACGTATGCGGGCCGTGGCCTCGATGAATGACACGGCATAATCATTGTGTTCAGCAATACCGGTAGCCACGGCAAAAATATTCGGGTCGAAAATAATATCCTGCCCCGGAATACCGACGGTTTCGGTCAATAGCCGGTATGCGCGCTGACAAATTTCAAAGCGCCGCTCGGCGGACTCGGCCTGCCCCTGCTCATCAAACGCCATGACAACCACGGCTGCGCCATAGCGCTTTAACAATCGTGCCTGCTCCAGAAACGGCGCCTCGCCTTCCTTGAGACTTATGGAATTCACCACAGCCTTGCCCTGAATACAGCGCAGCCCGGCCTCGATGACTTCCCACTTGGATGAGTCCACCATGATCGGCACGCGCGCAATATCCGGTTCCGCGGCAATCAGCTTGAGAAAACGCTGCATGGCTGCCAGCGAATCGAGCATGCCCTCGTCCATATTGATATCAATAATCTGCGCACCACTTTCGACCTGCTGGCGCGCTACCTGCAAAGCGGCGTTGTAGTCGTCTTCGAGGATTAAGCGCTTGAACCGCGCCGAACCGGTGACGTTGGTGCGCTCGCCGACGTTCACAAACAGCGAGTCGGCATCGGCTGCGAACGGCTCCAGCCCACTCAGCCGCAGCGCCGGAGGGATGTCCGGCAGGCGGCGCGGCCGGTATTCGAGCACGGCGGCGCGAATCGCCGCTATGTGCTCCGGCGTTGTGCCGCAACAACCGCCAACGACATTGACCAGGCCGCTGGCAGCAAACTCACCCAGCACGCCTGCCATGTATTCCGGCGTGTCATCGTAACCGCCGAACTCATTCGGCAGGCCGGCATTGGGGTGCACACTGACATGGGTGTCGGCTACCTGTGCCAGTTCCGCCACGTACTGACGCAAATCAGCAGCGCCAAGGGCACAGTTAAGGCCAACCGACAGCGGCCGCACGTGTGCCACGGAATTCCAGAACGCTTCGGTCGTCTGGCCCGACAGCGTGCGACCGGAGGCGTCCGTTATGGTGCCGGAAATCATGCAGGGAATATCGTCGCCGCTTTGCGCGCGGTATTCCTCCAGCGCAAAGATCGCAGCCTTGGCGTTCAGCGTATCGAAAATCGTTTCAATCAGAATCAGGTCGGCACCGCCGGCCACCAGCGCTTCAATTGATTCCAGATAGGTAACGCGCAATTCCTCGAAACTGACATTGCGAAAACCGGGATCATTGACATCGGGCGACAGCGACGCAGTACGGCTGGTCGGGCCGAGCACGCCCGCGACGAAGCGCGGCGTGCCACTGCGCTGTTCAATCTCGTCCGCCACCTGACGCGCCAGCCGGGCACCGGCCTCATTGAACTCGCGGGTCAGGTCACTCATGCCATAGTCGGCCAGCGAGATGGCATTCGAATTAAAGGTGTTGGTTTCGATGATGTCAGCACCGGCCTCCAAAAAAGCACGATGCACATCAGCAATAACCGCCGGCTGAGTGAGCGAAAGCAGATCGTGATTGCCGCGCAGTTCCGACTGCCAGTCGGCAAAACGCTCGCCGCGATAATCCACTTCACCGAGTTTGTGCTGCTGCACCATGGTGCCCATGGCACCGTCGAGTATGGCGATGCGCTCCGCCAGCAAAGCTGCAAGTTCAGCGTTCCGTTTACTGCGCTCAACCATGCTGAACACCCTGCAGTTGCGGCCGTACGCCGAGCGCATGACAAATCGCGTAGGTCAGTTCGGCGCGGTTAAGCGTATAAAAATGAAACTCGTCTACGCCCGCGGCGCGCAGTTTTTCACACAACTCGATAGCAATATTGGCGGAAATCATCTGCCGGGTTTCCTCATCCTCATCCAGGCCGGCAAAACGTTCATGCAGCCAGCCAGGCACAGTCGCGCCGCATGCAGCGGCAAAACGCTGCAGCGATGCAAAGTTGGCGATAGGCAAGATGCCGGGAACAATAGGTGCCGTTACACCGGCTGCCCGGGCCAGATCTCGAAACCGCAGGAACACATCGGCATCAAAAAAGAACTGGGTAATGGCCCGAGTAGCACCCGCATCCAGCTTGCGTTTCAGGTTATCCAGATCGGCGATCGGACTGGCCGCCTCCGGATGTACTTCGGGATAGGCCGCCACGGAAATATCAAAATCGCCGACGTCAGCCAGACCCGCCACCAGGTCCGCCGCATATTGATAGCCGCCGGGGAACGGCGTGTAATGTTTTTGCCCTTCCGGCGGATCGCCGCGCAACGCAACGATGTGCCGCACGCCCTCGCTCCAGTAGCCGCGGGCGATGTCATTGACCTCTTCGCAGGTTGCATCCACACAGGTCAGATGCGGCGCACCGGTCAGTGCCGTCTCGTTGTTTATTCGGCTGACAATACGGTGCGTGCGATCGCGCGTCGATCCGTCGGCGCCGTAAGTCACCGAGACAAAGCGGGGCTGCAGCGGTGCCAAGCGCTTGACGGTTTGCCACAGAGTGGCTTCGCTTTGTTCCGTTTTGGGCGGAAAAAACTCGAACGAGATCAGTGGCGGCTTGTTTAGTGTGGTTGTCATGCTTTCAGTTGTAAGTTCCGGTCGTTAATTCGATAGCGGGTAAGGCGTTCAGCAGGGCGAAGCCGGGCAGGCGGCCCGCCAGGTCGCGGCGCCGGCCGGCGCGCAGGCCGGCTTCCGCCAGCATCACAGCGAGTTGATTCTCGGCCAGGCCGCCGAGGCCATGGCCACTGGCGAGATTCGCCTTAACCGGGCCGAAGCGATCCAGCACGATTAACCGGCCGGTTTTGCGCAGCACGCGTGCGGCTTCTTTAATCGCCGTGCGCGGTTTGTCCGTGAGGGACAGCACCTGATCAAGCAGCACAGTGTCGAAGCTGTTGTCGGCAAATGGCAATTCGTGCATGTCACCACTGCGCACCGTGCAATTCACCAGGCCGGCATCGCGTACCCGGGTGCGCGCCACCACCCGCATGGCGGGCGCTATGTCGACGCCGGTGGCCGAGCGCGCGCGTGGCGCCAGGTGGCACAATACCGCCCCGGTGCCGCAGCCCACATCCAGCAGGTCGCCCAGTTCGCCGTGCAGTTCCCGCAGCGCCACCGCCAGGTCGTTGTCGGCGGCCAGGCCCGGAATGAGTGCCCGGCCGGATTCCAGCAGCACGCGACGATCGGACCAGGCCTGACTGGCCCGTTCGCGCCGAACTGCCGCCATCTTGGCGCTATCTGCTGCCAAATCAGGGTCATTTGCCGGTATCTGGCCGATTAACACAGATGCAAACGCGCGCGTCCCGGAGTCATCCGGCAGCCGGTAATAAACGCTGTTGCCGTCCCGGAAGCGATCGGCCAACCCGCCTTCGCAAAGTATCCGCAGGTGCCGGGACACCCGCGGCTGACTCTGACCCAGCACCTCAACCAGCTCGCCCACGGTGGCCTCGCCCGCCGCAAGCAGGGCCAGCAGGCGCAGCCGGGTCGGATCGGCGGCGGACTTGAGCGTATTGACGGCTTCTTCCAGTTGCATGGGGCGTCAATATAAAGATTTCTTTATATTTGTAAAGGTCGAAATTCACGTTTTTCTGCCCGATACTCTGCGCACTGCAGCCAACCGGAGACCGTTCATGCCCCTGCGCACCGCCCTGATCCCTACAGTCGCCGCCCGCGTTCTGGCCCTTGCCGCATTGAGTCTGCCTGGCCAGGCCCTGGCGGTGGACGAACT
>JAUIEY010000132.1 GCA_030429685.1 Gammaproteobacteria bacterium | reverse complement strand
GGTGCCGAGGTCTGCCGGGCCGACGCCATGCAACCGCAAACGCTGGCGCCCACACTTGAAAGCACTGTCAATAAGTACCCTATCCTTCTGAATCTTATAGGGGGAAACCCCTTCACGGACCCGTCTGCCTGGCCCGACCACGACGGTGTGGTGAACGTGAGCAATGCAGCCGCAGCGGCCGGCTACCAGCGGTATGTGCTGGTCACCACGGTGGGAACCGGCGCCAGCTGGCGATACGTGCCCGACACGGAAAACTTCCTGGTGCCTATCATCAAGCTCAAGGACAAGGCCGAACAGCACCTTAAGCAAACCGCCCTCGACTGGACCATCCTCAAACCGGGCGGGCTGGGGCCGCCGGATTACCGTCATGAACGCGGCGCGGTGCTGCTAACCGAGAACCCCGGCGTGCGCGGGCTCATTGATCGCGAAGATCTGGCTGCAATCCTGATAGAGTTGCTGGCCGCCGACCCGGCCCGAATACGGCATCGTGAGCTTTACGCTGTGGTGCAACAAATCGAGCAATTTGCGGGCGAGCCTGAAGCCTTTTTATTAAAATAAAAACAATATTATATCGGATATTTTTAATATTGTTGTTGACCTAAACGCGCCTCGACACAACACATCTTCCCAATTTGCACCCCGCCCCTTTACGGCCGCCTGGGGGCTGTGATATTGTTCCATCGTTCTAGTGCGTTAATACAATATCACAGCTATGAAAGAGCATCGCGTATACAACCCGGGCGAAGAAGCGGCCGTAGAAAACGAGCTGTTCAGTGCCATCCTGCTGCTCCAGGACGTCAGTGAATGCCGCGCTTTTTTTCAGGACCTGTGCACACCTGCTGAGCTGCAGGCGCTCAAGGACCGTTGGATCGTCGCTGAATTGCTGGCCGACGGCCTCACCTACCGCGAAATTCGCGACCGCACCGGAGTCAGCGTGACTACTGTGGGGCGCGTGGCCCGCTGCCTGTCCGAGCCACCGGCCGGTTATGCCGCGGTTTTACAGCGGCTCGGCAAGCTAGAGACCTGAGACGCTCCACAACTCTCTGAATTATTTATTGGAAACCTCTGAATCATGAGCCAATCGCAAGCACGCATAAAAATTGCGGTGCAAAAATCCGGCCGGCTGACCGAGCTCTGCCTGGAACTGCTGCAGCAATGCGGCCTCAAGTATTCGCGCGGCCGCGACCAACTGATCGGTTTTGGTGAAAACATGCCGGTGGATTTTCTGCTGGTGCGGGATGACGATATCCCCGGTCTGGTGCGTGATGATGTTTGCGACCTCGGCATCTGCGGGCTGAATGTACTGGAAGAAAAACGTCTGGAATACCAGGCAGCAGGTACCGAAGAGCCGTTCAAATTGCTGCAGCAACTGGATTTCGGCCATTGCCGGCTGGCTTTTGCCTACCCGGAAGATGGCAAGCTGCAGAACATCCGCGACATCAATGGCGAAACCATAGCCACCAGCTACCCGCTGATTGTGGCCGACTACCTGCGCCGCAACAATCTCAACGGCTCCGTCGTGGAATTCAGCGGTGCCGTGGAAATAGCCCCTAGTCTGGGCCGCGCCGAACTGATCTGCGACCTTGTATCAACGGGCGCAACCCTCGCCGCCAATCGACTGGTTGAAGGCGAAACGGTGCTCGAAAGCGTGGCCTGCCTGGTGCAGACGCCGGTGGCCATCCCTGACGAAAAAACTGAATGGGTGAATCGGCTGGTCGAGCGTATCGCGGGCGTGCAGCAGGTCCGCGGCAGCAAGTACATCATGATGCATGCACCACGTGCCGCGCTGGGCGAAATTTCCGCGTTGCTGCCGGGCGCGGAATCTCCCACGGTACTGCCGTTGGAAGAAGCCGACGGCAAAGTTGCTGTGCATGTGGTTTGTCGCGAGAACATATTCTGGGAAACGCTGGAAAAACTGAAACGCGCGGGCGCGAGCTCCATCCTGGTGCTGCCCATAGAAAAGATGCTGGCCTGAAACCCAGACATTCGGTTATTCACTCATGAACAAGATTGCTCAACGTCACAACTGGTCAGATTTGTCCGCACAGCAACGCAAAAATGCGCTGTTGCGCCCTGCCGTTGCGGCCGGCCCGCAAACCATTGCCGGGGTGCGAGACATCCTGACCGCGGTGCGCCGCGATGGCGACCAAGCCTTGCGGGAACTGACGGCGCGCCTGGACAAGGCCGACATCACCGACCTGCGAGTCAGCGACACCGAATTTGCAGCAGCCCGCACAGCGCTGACCGATGCCCAGGTGACAGCAATTCGCACTGCTATTGCTAACGTCACGTGCTACCACGAAGCGCAGCAACCGCAGGCCAAAAAAGTCCAGACGGCTGCGGGCGTGGTATGCGAGCGAATATTCCGGCCGGTGCCGGCGGTCGGCCTGTATGTGCCGGCAGGCACCGCGCCGCTGCCCTCAACGGCCATCATGCTGGCCGTACCTGCCGGACTTGCCGGTTGTCCGGTGCGTGTTCTCTGCACGCCACCGCGTCCGGACGGCACCGCCGATCCGGCTGTGCTGGTTGCCGCCGCAGAATGCGGCATAACCGAAGTCTACAAAATCGGTGGCGCGCAGGCGGTTGCCGCGATGGCTTACGGCACCGAGAGCGTGCCCAAGGTGGACAAAATTTTCGGCCCGGGCAACGCCTGGGTAACCGCCGCCAAAACCGAGGTTGCCGCCGATCCGGCCGGTGCAGCGCTGGACATGCCAGCGGGACCGTCCGAGGTGCTGGTCGTCGCCGATGCCAAAGCCGATCCGCGTGCAGTTGCTCTTGACCTGTTATCGCAGGCGGAACACGGCGTCGATTCGCAGGTGATACTGGTAACCGACAGCATCGCTCTCGCTGACGCTGCTGATGCCGAAATTGCTGCTGCCCTGCCGGCACTGCCCCGTCGCGACATCATGGAACAATCGCTGGCACACAGTCGTTGCATGCTGGTAAAGGACACAGCCGAAGCCATTGAAGTCTCCAATGCTTATGCGCCGGAGCACCTGATCATGCAGGTTGCCAACGCCCGTGACTGGCTGGACAGCATCAGCAACGCAGGCTCGGTATTTCTGGGGCCATTTACCCCGGAAGCCGTGGGTGATTATTGCAGCGGCACCAACCACGTATTGCCAACGTATGGATACGCACGCGCCTACAGCGGGCTGTCGCTGGCGGACTTCCAGAAAAGTATGTCGGTGCAGGAACTGACAGCCGAAGGCGTACGCGGTCTGCAGCCCACGGTGAGCACACTGGCGCGGCTGGAAGGTCTGGATGCGCACGCGCGGGCAGTTGAAGTGCGGGTAGAACGGCTGGATGCAGCAACCGACAAAGCAGGCTAGCCATGAATTCCGTTATTGAACTGGCTCGTCCGGAAGTCAGAAAACTGGTGCCGTATCAGGCTGCGAATTACGCGGACGGATTGGTGCGTCTGAATGCGAACGAGACGCCGTGGCCCGCGCCAGGTGGTCCCGCCGATTCCGGTTTGAATAACTATCCGCCGGACAAGCCATTGGCGCTGCGCGACGCACTCGCAGGCTACTACGGGGTCAACGCAGACCAGTTACTGGTCACGCGCGGCAGCAGCGAAGCCATTGATCTGCTGATTCGCAGTTTTTGCACCGCCGGGGAAGACAGTATCGTGGTTTGCCCGCCGACATTTGATATGTACCGTGTCTATGCGGGATTGCAGGGCGCAGGCGTGCATGAAGTGCCGCTGCGCGCCGACAACGGCTACGCTCTCGACGCCGACAAACTGGTGCGGGACTGGCCCGACGACGCCAAGATCCTGTTCATCTGCTCGCCCAATAACCCGACCGGCAACCGCTTCGACACCGACGAGATTGCGCTGATTGCACGCCTGCTGAGTGGCCGCGCGCTGGTGGTGGTAGACGGTGCCTACACCGAATTCAGCAGCGAAGATCCGACCGCTGCCCTGCTGAACTCCGACGAGTTCAACAACGTGGCAATATTGCGCACCTTGTCCAAGGCCTTTGGCCTGGCCGGCGCACGCTGCGGCGCATTGATCGGCGCGCCGGAACTGATCGCCATGGTCGGCTGCATCATGCCGCCCTACGCCATCGCAACGCCGGTAATTGAAGCCGTGCTGGCCTGCCTGATCCCCGAAGCCCGCGCCGAGGTAGCCCGACGGGTGGCAACGCTGAATGCCGAGCGTGACCGGCTGGCCGAAAAACTTGCTGCGCTGCCGGGCGTGACAACGGTTTACCCGTCGGAAGCCAATTTCCTGCTTATAAAAGCCACGGACGCACCGCGCTTCAGCGACCTGGCCAAACAGGGTGGCATTCTGGTGCGTAACTTCGGCTGGCAGGTGCCCGGCTGCTTGCGCATTACTGTTGGCACCCGCGAACAGAATGACCAATTGCTGAACAGTCTGGAAGCATTATGAACAAGGCCAAACGAATCGCATTTGTCGACCGCGACGGCACCCTGGTGAAGGAACCGGATGACCAGCAGGTTGACCGGCTCGACAAAATCGAACTGGTGCCGGGCGTCATTCCTGCATTGCTGAGACTGCGCGATGCGGGTTTCGGACTGGTCATGGTGTCCAACCAGGATGGCCGCGGCACTACCAGTTTTCCGGAGGATGATTTTCAGCTGACCCAGAATTTCATCGTTGATCTGTTCGCCTCGCAGGGGCTGAGCTTCGACGAAGTGTTTGTCTGCCCGCACTTTGAAAAAGACGGCTGCAGCTGTCGCAAACCTCTGCCCGGCCTGCTTGGCGACTACTTTCAGCGGGTCAGCGTTGATCGCGGCAATAGCCTGGTCGTCGGAGATCGTGACACTGATATGGACTTCGCCCGCAACATCAACGTACCGGGTTTCAAAATCGACCCTGAGGATCCTGACAACTGGAACCAGATCGTGCGTGAGGTGCTGGATCAGCCGCGCGCTGCAACTGTGATACGCAAAACCAAGGAAACTGACATCGCCGTCACGGTGGACCTCGATGCCGGCGACCCGATACAGATCGACACCGGAATCGGCTTTTTCGACCACATGCTGGACCAGATCGCCCGGCATGGCGGCTTTTCATTGCTGCTGACCTGCAAAGGCGACCTCCACGTAGACGAGCACCACACAGTAGAAGATGTGGCACTCACCCTGGGGGAAGCCCTCCGCACGGCGCTTGGCGACAAGCGCGGCATAGGCCGGTTTGGTTTCCTGCTGCCCATGGATGAAACTCAGGCGCGCATCGCGCTGGATATTGGCGGGCGCCCCTATGCAGTGTTCGAAGGCGAATTCGCGCGCGCCGAAGTCGGTGGCCTGCCGACTGAACTGGTGCCGCACTTTTTCCGCTCACTGGGAGAGACGCTGGGCGCGTCCATCCAGATCAGCGTCAGCGGCGAGAACACCCATCACATGGTGGAGGCCTGCTTTAAAGGCCTGGGCCGTGCATTGCGCATGGCGCTGCAACGTCAGGGCAATGATTTGCCCAGCACCAAAGGCACGCTCTAGATGGCCGACAGTGACAACAATTACGTCGCAATTATTGACGGCGGCGGTGCCAACATTGCATCGCTGCAGTTTGCCCTGCAGCGACTGAATGCCGAGGCAGTTCTGACCAGTGACCCTGACGTGATTCGGGATGCCGCGCGGGTGATCCTGCCGGGCGTGGGTGCCGCGCAGGCAGCCATGGACAA
>JAUIEY010000131.1 GCA_030429685.1 Gammaproteobacteria bacterium | reverse complement strand
AAAATAAGTTGCGCAGCGGGATTGTGCGGGCGCTGGAAAAACGACCGGTCAGCAGCGAATCTATTGAGAAGATCATCGCGAGCGTCACCCACCGTCTGCAGACGCTCGGTGAACGAGAGGTACCGGCCATGACGGTTGGCGAAATGGTCATGCAGGAGTTGCAGCCTGTGGATCCGGTTGCCTATGTGCGGTTTGCGTCCGTGTACCGGAGTTTTCAGGACGTTACTGAGTTTCAGGATGAAATCCGGCGCCTGCAGGAAATGACAAGTGATACCTCCCGTCGCGAACAAATGTCGCTGTTGCCGGACGACAAGAAAAAAGGCTAATGACGATGGCCGTGAGTGCTGATGACCATCGCTATATGGCGCGAGCTCTGCGTCTGGCTCGCCGGGGGCTGTACACCACGGATCCGAATCCTAATGTCGGTTGCGTGCTGGTCAACGACCGCGGTGACATCGTCGGCGAAGGTTTTCACCAGCGCGCCGGTCAGCCGCACGCCGAGCCGCTGGCTATTCAGGCGGCCGGGGAAGCCGCCCGCGGCACAACAGCCTACGTCACACTGGAACCCTGTAACCATCATGGCCGCACGCCGCCGTGCGCCGAAGCGCTGATCGCCGCCGGCATCAAGCGGGTGGTTGCCGCAACCGAGGACCCGAATCCCACCGTATCGGGGCGCGGCTATGCCAAGTTGCGCGAGGCCGGACTGACAGTTGAGGCGGGCGTACTGGAAGCCGAGGCAATTGAGCTTAATCGTGGTTATACCCAACGCATGCGCCACGGCCGTCCCTGGGTGCGGGCCAAACTGGCCGTCAGTCTGGACGGCCGTACGGCACTGGCCAATGGTGTCAGCCAATGGATTACCGGTTCTGCAGCCCGCGCTGACGTGCATCACTGGCGAGCACGAAGTTCGGCCATCGTGACGGGCGTCGGCACGGTGCTGGCGGACAACCCGTCGCTGAATGCGCGGGTCGCCGCCGCCACAGTGCAGCCGGTGCGAGTGATTGTTGACAGTCATTTGCGTACTCCGCCGGATGCGAAATTATTTAAGGCCGGCAGCGAGTTGTTGCTGGTGCACACGGACGACCCGCACAAGCGCGCGGCTGCTTTAGAGGCAGCCGGCGCAACATTATTGCGCCTGGATGCTGGCGCCGACGGCCGGATTGCGCCGGGCGACTTGCTCGACTGGCTGGGCGAACAGCAGATTAACGAAGTGCTGGTTGAGGCCGGCGCTGAGCTAAACGGGACGCTGCTTGAAGCCGGGCTGGTGGATGAGTTGCTGGTTTATCAGGCAGCCTGCGTCATGGGTAGCGACGCCCGCGGCATGTTCACGCTGCCGCCAGTGCAGCAAATGGATGAATGCCGCCGGGCCAAACTTTACGACATGCGCCGTTTTGGCGACGATTTGCGTTTGCAATACCGTTTTAGCGAGGTTTCCTGAGCATGTTTACCGGCATCGTGGCCGCAACTGGCAGTCTGATCAGCGCAGAGTTGCATGACGGTGAGGGCCGTTGCCGGTTCGCAACCGGCAAACTGCCGCTCGCCAATGTAGGCCTTGGCGACAGCATTGCCGTAAATGGTGCCTGTCTGACTGTTGTGGAACTCCATGACGATGGCTTCAGCGCCGATCTTTCCCGCGAGACGCTGGAGCGCACCACGCTGGGCGACCTGCAGCCGGGCGCTGCGGTTAATCTGGAAAATGCGCTGGCGCTGGGCGATGCTCTCGGCGGTCACCTGGTAACGGGCCATGTTGATGGTGTGGCCACGGTGACTGTTATGCAGCCGGACGGCGACTCGCTGCGTGTGTCCGTTGAAGTGCCGGCCACACTGGGATGTTACATAGCCCCGAAAGGCTCGGTTTGCATGGACGGTGTAAGCCTGACCGTGAATGGCGTTGCTGGCAACGTTTTTGACGTCATGATTGTGCCGCACACGCAGGCGGAGACCATTATTGCCGGGTACGCAGCCGGCACCCGCGTTAATATAGAGGTCGATATCATCGCCCGATATCTGGAACGCCTTAACACCTACCAAGCTTGAGAGGCACACGCCATGCACGGCGGCAAAATGGAACCGACAGACGCGCAGATCAACCCGGTCTTCAGTGACATCGAGGATGTCATTGCCGACATTCGTGCCGGCAAGATGGTCATCGTTGTTGACGATGAGGATCGCGAAAACGAAGGCGACTTTATTATGGCGGCCAACTGCGTCGGCCCCGAAGACGTCAACTTCATGGCGCGCTACGGGCGTGGCCTTATTTGCCTTACGCTGACGCGGGAGCGTTGCGAACAATTGCGCCTGCCGCTGATGGTCAGCGAAACCAACGAATTGCAGACCACTAATTTCACCCTGTCTATCGAGGCGGTAGACGGCGTGACCACGGGTATTTCGGCGCACGACCGGGCCCGCACCATTCAGGCTGCTACGGCGAAAGATGCGCGCCCCGAGGATCTGCGCCAGCCCGGCCATGTTTTTCCGATCATGGCGCAGCCGGGCGGGGTGCTCAATCGGGCCGGGCATACCGAAGCCGGTTGTGATTTGGCGCGGCTGGCCGGTTTTGAGCCGGCTGCGGCCATCGTGGAAATCCTCAATGAGGACGGCAGCATGGCCCGCCGTCCGCAGTTGGAAGTCATCGCACGGGAGCACGGCCTGAGGATCGGCAGCATTGCCGACCTGATTCGCTATCGGCTGGAAAACGAACGGTCGGTGGAAAGAATTGCCGACTTTTCGGTGACGACCGAGTTCGGTGATTTCCGCCTTTATTGTTTCGAGGATCACATCAGCCGCAACGTGCATACGGCACTGGTGCACGGCGACCTGAGCGGCGGTGGGCTGCCGCTGGTGCGTGTGCATGTGCAGGATACCGTCGGTGACGTGCTCGGCGTGCGTGATCCGGGGCTGAGCAGACCATTGCGCTCGGCTTTGCAGCGGCTGGTTAAAGAGGAATGCGGCGTGGTCGTGGTGCTTAACTACGCGGAAAACCCGCGCCATTTGCTGGCGACGCTGCGTTCACTGGGCAAACCTGTAGATGAGGTAGCAGGGCGCCGTGAAGGCGATGTGGTGTTGCGTACTTTCGGTATTGGCTCACAGATCCTGAGCGATCTGGGCGTTAGCCGCATGCGGGTGCTGAGCGCACCTAAACAAATGAATGCCATTTCCGGTTTCGGCCTGGAAATTGTCGAATACGTAGATGACTACCATGACAGCTGAGAAAAGCCACCCTCAGGAACTGGCGCGCCAGCTATATGATGCTTCTTTCTGTATTGTTGCCGCGCGTTTTAACAGCGCTATCGTTGATCAGCTGATCAACGGTGCAGAGGAGGCACTGGCGCGGGCCGGTGTCCGGCCGTCTGCCATTGAAGTCGTGCGTGTGGCCGGGGCTTACGAACTGCCGTTCGCGGCCCAGCGTGCAGCGCGCAGCGGTCGCTTTGATGGCATCGTGGCGCTGGGGGCGGTGATCCGGGGCGGTACGCCGCACTTTGAGTTCATTTCGGCTGAATGCATGGCCGGGCTGACCCGGGTAGCGCTCGATTGCGACATTCCCCTGGGCAACGGAGTGCTCACCGTGGATACCGCGCAGCAGGCTGCGGACCGGGCCGGCGGCAGCGAAGGCAATAAGGGCGAAGAGGCTGCTCTGGCGGCGGCAGAACTGGTTACGCTGGCGCGTCAACTGGAATCATAGCCATGCAAACCCGGGGCAGAAGCGGTGCACGCCGGCTGGTGATGCAGGCCTTGTATCAGGCGCAAATCAGTGGTCACGAGCTGGCGGAACTGCGGCGTCAGTTTCGTGCCGGCAGCGATTACCAGGGTTGCGACCAGGCCTATTTCGAGACGCTGCTGCAGAATGTCTGCGAACAGCGTGCGACACTCGATCAGGATATTGCTGCGTACGGTGACATCGCCGCTGATCAGCTTGATCCGGTAGAGCATGCGGTGCTGTGGCTGGCACTGGCCGAGCTGCGCTTTCATGCTGACGTGCCGCCGGCCGTCATCATCAATGAGGCCGTACAACTGGCGAAAATTTTTGGTGCTGAGGGCGGGCACCGTTACGTCAACGGTTTGCTCGACAAAGCCGGCCAAAAACTGCGGGCCGCTGCCTGAACTCCTGCCATGTCGGGCGCGACCAATCCGCTGACCGAAATTAATGTCATTGACATCCTGCGCCAGCGCTGTGGTGGAGCAGGTGCGGGTGTAATGCTCGGCATTGGTGACGATGCCGCTGTTACGCAGGTGCCTGCCGGATGCGAACTGGTTACGGCGGTTGACGCGCTGGTTGAAGGCACGCATTTTTTACCTGACGCGCCGCCCGGCTCGATAGGTCACCGCTGCCTGGCCGTCAATCTCAGTGATCTGGCCGCCATGGGTGCGACGCCACATTGGGCAACACTGTCGCTGTCACTGCCGGCGCCCGACAGGGCATGGCTGATGGCGTTCGCGGATGCATTCGGCAGGCTCGCGGAGGGCCACAACGTCAGTCTGATCGGCGGTGACACCGTACGGGGTCCGCTGGCAGTCAGTGTTACCTTGTTGGGTACCGTTCCCAAGGGTGCGGCTGTATCCCGCAGCGGCGCCGCTGCCGAAGACCGGATCTATGTGACCGGTCTGCCCGGCCGGGCGGCGGCAGGCTGGCGTCAGGGCGCCGGCAAATTGCCGGCTGACATGTCCATGGCCGAACTTTACCGGCAATGTTTCGAGTACCCGGTGCCGCGGGTCAGGTTCGGTATTGAGCTGGCGCAGCTGGCATCGGCGATGATTGATGTCTCGGATGGAATGGCACCCGACCTCGGCCGCCTGCTAAAGGCAAGCGGTGTTGGCGCCGTTGTCGATATTCCCGACCTCGGTTGTCTGCAACAGGATTTTGGCATCGCCACGGCGCGGGACCTGTTTCTGGCGGGCGGTGAGGATTACGAGTTGTGCTTTACCGCGCCTGCCGCAGCAGACAACGGGATTGCCGAGCTGGCGAAACGTTGTGATGTGCCGGTGGCCCGTATCGGCACGGTGACTGCGGCAAACGGTCTGCGCTGGCGCCACAATGGCGTGGATATCAGCGGCGATGTGCCTGCATTCGAGCATTTTGTGGCATAGCCCATGCAGCATCGCGAACTCATACGCAAGGTAGCCAGCGATCCGGTGCATTGGCCGGCATTCGGGTTCGGCCTCGGACTGTTGCCAATTGCGCCCGGCACCTTCGGTTCGCTGCTCGCAATCCCGCTGTGGTGGTTCACGCTGCACTCTCTCTGGCTGCAACTGGCAACCGCGCTGGTGCTGTTTGTGGCAGGTATCTGGATCTGCGGCACCAGCGCCCGTCGGCTGGGCATTCACGACCACGGCGGGGTGGTCTGGGATGAAGTGGCGGGGATGTACCTCACACTGCTGGCGGTTCCTGCGGAACCGGCGTGGATACTGGCGGCATTCGTGCTTTTCAGGCTGTTCGATATCTGGAAACCCTGGCCGATTCGCGACCTGGATCACAGATTGCGGGGAGGCCTCGGAATTATGCTAGATGACGTAATAGCGGCGCTGTATGCCGCATGTTTATTGTTGTTGGGCAGAATTCTCTGGTGACGTAAGTGGCGTGACCCGGATCTGCCGCGAAAGGGTTACGGGTATGCCGCTGGCGGCAAACAATCTGAAAGGCCGGTCTGTGCCGGCCAAGGTCGGCAAGTACGAAATCCTCCAGGAAATCGGCCAGGG
>JAUIEY010000130.1 GCA_030429685.1 Gammaproteobacteria bacterium | reverse complement strand
GCCAGACGATGTTAATTGCACCATCAGGGCCGACTGCAATTTCCGGGCTGATGGCACGCCGGCCGGCTTCACTGACGAGCAGTGCATCGGCCAGCACCGGCAGGCTGAATAGCAATGCAAAGAACAATCCTGTTGCCGAGGCGAAGAAATGTTTCCTGGTGTTCATCATTAGTCTCCCGTCCAAGGTGACACCGCGCAGCGAACATAGCTGTATGCCTTATTATAGCTTTTGTGCAGGCGGCGCATTGCATGCATTACACTGCCTACCAACAGGCGGCAGACGCCCGTCGGCAGAACAAGAAGGAGAACAACATAATGTCTGGAGCTAAGTCCATGCCTCAAATGGTTCGTGAAGACGGCACTTATCCTGTGGTTGATCTGCGTCGCGACATGATTTTTGTCAGCGCTGTGCAGACTCGTGTCGGCGGTGTAAACGGCGCCAATCCGCAGCCCGATATTGACCGCAACCTGAAGTACTTTCTGGAGTGTATTGATATAGCACAAAGCGGCGGGCCGCCGAGTGACCTGCTGGTGTTTCACGAGTTTCCGATCACCGGATTCAGTCAGTGGACCAAGGAGCAGCACTACAATCTGGCCTTGACACTGGACGGGCCGGAACTGGCGGCAGTCGCCGAAAAAGCCAAACAATACAACTGCTATATCGTGTTTGGTGGTTACTTCAAGGATGAAGCAGACTGGCCGGGACATGTTTTGCATCAGATGATCCTGATGGGGCCGCAGGGCATCGTGGCGAATCAATGGAAGCAGCGCAATCTGCGCGGCATGTGGCCGGTGGAGCAATACACAACGACGATTTACGACGTTTACGATCGTTTTGTCGAAATGTACGGCATTGATGCCGTGGTGCCCGTGGTGCAAACCGATATCGGCAATATCGCCATGTCGGCCGTGCAGTTCGAGCCGGAGCTGTTCCGCTGTATGGCGATGAAAGGCGGTGAAATATTCTGCCGTGTGGCGACCGGCGGGTTCGAGTATCACGACTTCCGCCTCACGTCCTATCACAACAGCGTGTATACCATTGCAACCAATAACTCGGTGAATACCGGCGAACGGTTACCCGGTTTCTTCGACGACACCAACTATGGCTCGCCCGGCAACTCCGCCATTTTCGGCCCGCGCGGTATCGAGCTGGAAAACTGCGGCCCGTTTGAAACCCGGCGCACCACCATGATCCCGATAGCGCAGTTCCGCGCCAAACACAGGATTCCGGATGTGCATATGGACCTCTACCGGCCGGTGCTGGATCAGTACCGTACGCGCTATGACCACAGTCTTTTCCTCGACAATGTGCCGGGTGACAAAATGGAGGCTACCAAGCTGTTTAAGCAAAATTCCCGCTGGATGCACAACTGGATGTAGTCAGCCCTTAATAGTGAGCCGGCGCAGGTTTCTGTTGCGATGCGTGTCTTTCACAGGGTAAGAAAAGCAGACAATTTTCTGTATCTGCTCGCGGCGATGGTGTTTCTCATCGTTGTCTCGCCGGTCATTGATTACGTCTGGCCATGGGCAGACTCAGATCTGCGACCGCAGGGCATAGTATTCGCTATCACCTTGCTGGTTGCGGTCTTCAGCATGCACGAAAACCGCGCCGTGCTCGGTCTGGGCATTGCCCTGGTGGTTGCTACATTTGCCAGCGCAGCCGTTGCCGCTACCAAGCCGCAGGGTGTCTGGGATTTTGTAAGCGCCGGGTGTTTTTTGCTGTATTTGCTGATGGCGCTGTGGATCTGTGTCGCCCAGTTGCTGCAGGACTTCCACATAAGTTTTAACCAGCTGGTAGGCGCCATCTGTGTCTACTTGCTGCTGGGTACCGCCTGGTCGGTGGTCTATGCCATGTGGTATGCGCTGGACCCGACGGCCTTCGTTGCTGTGGGTGAAGAAGTGGGCGTCCTCACCAGCCACGACTGGATCTATTTCAGCTTCGTGACCCTGACCACATTGGGTTACGGCGATATCGTGCCGGTGGCGCAGGGCGTGAAGACGCTGGCTATTATTCAGGCCATCGTGGGTCAGTTCTATCTGGCCATTCTGGTGGCCGGGCTGGTCAGCGCCTATCTGGCCGAGCGCCGCTATGGCCAAGGCTGATCAGGCCCCGGCTGAAAGGCAGGCCGAATTGCTGCATTTCAGCTAAAATACCCACCGGTCAGCTTGCGGGAGAGAGCAGACTGCGCCGGCGCCGCAACAACGCGCGAACAAGAACAAGAAACTTTCGATTCCACGCCAGGTCACAGCACGCATGATTTTGAATTTCCGACTGATTTCGGTCGCTTTGCTTCTGTTTTGTATCACCGCGCCGATTTCGGCGCAGTCCCCCGCTGAGCTGGATCCGGTGCAACTCAATCTGTTGCAGCGGATGTCGCCCGCCGAGCGCGATGCTCTGCTGAACGGTCTGATGAATCCCGGCGCCAGGCAGTCGCAGGTTGCGCCGGTGTTTCCCGAACTGCTGACCACCGAGGCAGAAGAAGAAGAGGTCGCGGATATTCCGCTGTTTGATGCGGAAGGCAATGCGGTGCTCGATGCGTCCGGCCAGCCGGTTGTTATCAGTGCCGGGCAGCTGGCCGAATTAACCGCCGCTTCGGACGACTGGCTGAACAGCGAGCTGCCGTTTTTTGAGCGCGAGATCCGGCTGCAGCCTTTTGGCTATGACCTGTTCGAGGGCGCGCCCACAACCTTTGCGCCGGCAACGGATATTCCGGTGCCGAATGAATACCGCATGGGCCCCGGCGACACGCTGGATGTGCAATTGTTTGGCAAGGAAAACCGTCAGTACAGCCTGGTCGTAAATCGCGACGGCACCATAAATTTCCCTAACATTGGCCCGATCAATGTCATGGGGCGCAGCTTCCAGGAGCTCAAGCAGGATATTCTGGATCGCGTTTCTGAACAGCTGATCGGTACCAGTGCCGCAGTCACCATGGGTTCGCTGCGGTCGGTCAATATTGTTGTGGCCGGCGATGCCAAACGGCCCGGGTCCTATACCGTTAGCGGGCTGTCAACAATTACCAATGCGCTGTTTGTGAGCGGCGGTGTCAGTGAGGTCGGTTCGCTGCGCAATATTCAGCTCAAACGTGACGGCCGTGTGATAGCTACGCTGGATCTTTACGACCTGCTGCTCAGGGGTGACGCGCGCAATGACCGCCGCCTCGAAAGCGGCGATGTGATTTTTATTCCGCCGGTGGGCACCACTGTAGGGGTCGGCGGTTTCGTTAAACGGCCGGCCATATATGAACTGGAATCGCCGACCACCGCAGCGGAAATGTTACGGCTGGCTGGCGGGCTGCGTGCTGACGCGTATCCCGAGGGCGCCCGGCTGGAACGCATTGACAGCAAATGGCAGCGCTCATTTATTGACCTGAATCTGCAGACTGATGCGGGGCGCAAGCAGCGGGTGCAGGCGGGCGATATTCTGCTGGTGCCGCCGGTGCTGCAGGAGTTTGCCGACGGTCTGAGCCTGGTAGGTCACGTCAAACGGCCCGGCAATTTCGAATGGTTTGACGGCATGCGCCTCACCGATCTGGTGCAAAGCCTCGATGTGCTGCAGCCGCAGGCCGATCTGGAGTACGTGCTGATCCGCCGTGAAACCTGGCCGGAAAAACGCGTCCAGGTGATTTCGGCAAATCTGGACGAAGCGTTGCGGAACCCGACCGCCGCGGAAAATATTGCCCTGCAGGCACGGGATCGTGTGTACGTATTTTCGCTCAATGATGACCCTGCAAATGTCTCCGGCCGTTCTGCAGTAGTGGCTGCATTGCTTGAGGAACTTGGCCGCCAGGCCGATGCTGATATGCCGTTCGAACGCGTTACCGTTAAGGGCGAGGTTCGCTTCCCCGGCCAGTACCCGTTTGAAACCGGCATGCGTGTCAGCGATCTGTTGCGGGCCGGCGGCTCGCTGCGGGAAAGCGCCTACAAGAATGCTGCGGAGCTGACCCGCTATGTCGTGGTGGGCGAGCAGGCGCGTACCTCCGAACTGTTCGAAGTCAATCTCGCGCAGGCTCTCAGCGGCGACAACAGCGCGGATGTGCTGCTGCAACCGGGCGATTTTCTGACGGTGCGGCGAATTCAGGACTGGGCCAACGAAATGACGGTGACCCTGGAAGGCGAAGTGCGCTATCCCGGTACCTATACCGTGCGTCAGGGCGAAACGCTTGGTTCCGTGCTGGCGCGCGCCGGCGGGCTTACTGATCATGCCTTCCCGGAAGGCAGTGTGTTCCTGCGCGAAGAATTGCGCCTGCGCGAACAACAGCAACTTGCCACGTTGCGCGAGCGCCTGCGCAGTGACATTGCCTCGATCTCTTTGCAGGCTGCGACCACGCTGGAGGATACCTCGGTAGTGGACGCCAAGAGCGTCGGTACCGCATTGCTGGCTTCACTGAACTCCGTCGATGCAACCGGCAGGCTGGTGATAGACCTGCCCGCATTGCTGGCGCCTGACGGGGTGGCCGCCGATGTGTTGCTCAAGGACGGTGATCAGTTGCTGGTGCCGCGGCGAACTCAGGCGGTTACGGTTATCGGCGAAGTGCAGTTTGCCACCTCCCACCTGTATGCCGAAAACCTCAGCCGTCAGGACTACATTGACCGCAGCGGCGGACTGGCACCTAATGCGGCCAAGAAAGGCATTTACGTGGTGCGCGCCAATGGTGCGGTGCTGGCATCGGGTAGCCGCTGGGGCGGCGGCAAAACCAGAATTCAACCCGGCGATACCATTGTGGTGCCGCTGGATACGCAGCGCGGCTTCCGGCTGCAGTCATGGGCCAGTATCACCAAGATCGCCTACAACACTGCGGTTGCAGTTGCGGCTATCAACGGCATTTCCAACTAGCGTGGCAGTAGGTTGAACATGGATGCCCAAACAGACAGCAAATCTGCGGAGCTGACTCCCGGCGATATCATCGCCGTGCTGAAACAATACCGGCTGCTGCTGGTTGGTACCTGGATTTTCTGCACGGTGATCGCAGTCGTGGCGGCATTGCTTGCTACGCCGGTATACCGCGCCGAAGCACAGGTAGCGGCGGCAGCCGAGAGTTCCGCCGCCGGAGGCGATTTGTCGTCGCTGATAAACCGTTTTTCGTCGGTGCCCGGCATGGGCTCTATCGGCAGGCTTTCGCAACGCGATACTTTGACAGAAAGCCTGGTGACCTTGCGTTCGCCGACCTTTCTGATCAACTTCATTAACAGCAACAATCTGAAACCGCTGTTGTTTGCAAAGCTCTGGGATGCCGAAAATCAGGAATGGCTGGTAGAGGATGCGGCCGAGATACCCACCGATGAAGATGCCTATGTGTTTTTTCGTGAGGAACTGCTCAGTGTCACTGAAAGCAAAGCATCACCCGGCATCATAACAATCGCCATCGAATGGCATGACCGCAAACAGGCCGCAGCCTGGGTAAATTCACTTATCGCCATGCTCAACGAACGCCTGCGCAGCGTTGCAATTGAAGAAGCCAACCGGACGATCGAGTATCTTAATAAGGAGCTCGAGAAAGCTCGCATTGTGGAAGTACGGCAGGCGATATTTTTCATGATCGAAAACCAGATCAATTCGCGCACCGTAGCTAACGTGCGCGAGGAATATGCGCTCAAGGTGCTCAGTGAGGCCGTCGCGCCGGATGCGGATCACTACATCAGTCCGAACCGGTCGTTCATGGTGCTGATCGGCTTTCTGATCGGGCTGATTCTG
>JAUIEY010000129.1 GCA_030429685.1 Gammaproteobacteria bacterium | reverse complement strand
GCCAGCTATCTGGTTGACCAGACTGTTGCCGCTGACCAGGGCCGCTTCGTGGTTCTTAGCAGCAGCGGTCATTCGGCAGCGCCCGATGCCGGTATCGAGTTCGATAATCTGTCCGGCGAACGCGACTATGCGCCCATGAAAATGTATGGCCAATCCAAACTGGCAAACGGGCTGTTCACCCGACAGCTCGCCAAAAAACTTGCGGACACGGATGCAACGGCAAACTGCGTGCACCCCGGCGTCATCAACACCAACCTCGGCCGGCACTTCCCCAAATGGCAGCTGATGGCCGCCAAGCTGATAGGCTGGACTTTCATGAAATCTCTGGAAGCCGGCGCCGGGACGCAGACTTACGTAGCCACTGCGCCTGCACTGGCGGGCTACAGCGGCTACTACTTTGCCGACTGCAACCCCGTGATGCCAGACCCGCGCATGCTGGACGACGTGCAGGCAGAGCAGCTCTGGACTGTATCGGAAGAAATCGCCGGCGAATACCTGTACACCGCCTGATTCACCGCAGCGGATCAGTACATGCAGGCTTCTTCAATGGCCTGCACGGTCTCCTCACCATATACCTGCACCACCATGTGTCGATCCGGATCCTGTTCCACCATAGTGTTGGACATGTGGATACGGCGCTGTCGCCGGTCATTGGCTTCCGGCTCGCCAAGCTGGCGGGCATCGCGCAGCATGGTAAGCCATTCGGAAAAATAGCGCTCGGCGTATGCCGCAACACGAGGCAATTGTTCACCGTTTACTTCGAAGGCGCACAGAAAATGCGGTGATGCAAAGATACGCATGTGAACCTGACGTGACGGCAGGAACTTGATATCAGTCGCTTTGGCTTCCTCAAATATTTCGGTGAGGCCCTGCGTTCGGGCAAGAATGTCTTTGACATGAGTTTCCATGTCGACGTTGTAAAACAAATCCGTCGAAACCTGACTGCCGTGAACAGAAATCATCCCTTCATGCATAAAACGCGGCGCATCAATATCATCGGCGGTACACGCCATTACATTGAAATAGCGCATGCCTGGCATGATATCGATGGACAGATGCGACAGGCGACGTACCCGATCTGCAGTGTAAACATGAGCAAAACCGGTGACATCACCGGCAAGATTTTTGATTTCGCCTAAATGGGCAAAAGTTTCATCCGGCGTCGCGTGCAATTCCGCAATCATTCGCTCGACCAGCGGCTGTGCATATGCTGCAACCTGTTCTGCTGTTGCTTGTGTCATGGCTAAACCTCTATTCTGGCGGCACACTGTAGCAATGTAACTTATGGGTTACAAATAATTTATGAACCCCTCTGCAGATCCTGCTGATCCGGCCAAAACCGCGCTGCTGCATATGCTGGCCGGCGACCTGCAGCGCGCCGACGCGCTGTTTCGCGAGGCACTGGCAACGGCGCCGAATGATATAGACACGTTGACCAATTACGGCGCCCTGCTGCAGCACCGCGGGCATTTGCGGGCAGCCGCCGACATCTATCGCGAAGTTCTGGCACAGGACGCTGATGAAATAGAAGTACGCTGCAATCTGGCCAAAACACTGGCCGACTGCGGGGAATTCACCGCCGCACTGCGCGAAACCGAAAGCGCGGTGAAACGCGCCGGCGGCCAGCGCGGCAGTCTGGCCGCTCGCGGTGCAGTTCTGATCGATGCCGAAGACTACAGCTCGGCCGAAGCAGCACTTCGTGAAGCCATCACTGTCAGCCCCGCAGATGACATGACGCTGGTTAATCTGGCGCTGTGCTGTGAACTGCGCAGTGATTACGATGCGGCAAGTCGCTACCTGATGCGCGCAGTGGAACTGAATCCGCACAATGCGCGCGCGGTGGCCGACCTGGTAACTTGCCTCAGCACCCGACAGCAGGATAAAGATGCGCTGCTGCTCGCCGAAGGCTTTCTGGCCGAACACCCCGGCGAACGGCTGGTGGTCGCTGCCTTGGCGCAGGCACTGCTAAACGCAGGGCGCACGGACGAAGCCCGTGAACTGACGGATTTTGATGCGCTGGTTCGAGTCACGGATCCCGTCGGCCCGACATCTACTCTGGCAGAGTTCAGCAGCCCCGCAAGCCTGCATGCGGCTCTCGCAGCAGAGCTGCGCGCGGATTCTTCGCTGCTGCACAATCCCGTCAACAAGGCGACTACGGGCGGCCGGCAGACAGGCGAACTCAATCTCGACACCTCGCCGGCTATGCGCGTGTTTACCAGCATGGTCAATAACGCAGTTAACACTGCCGCAGAGGCTTATGTCGCGGCCGGACTGGCCGGCCACCCGGTCATGCAAACGGCGGCTCACGACTGGTGTTTGCGTGCCTGGGGCACGTTGCTTGACAGCGGCGGTCGGCAGGAACCGCACATGCACCCGCTTGGCTGGCTCAGTGGGGTTTACTACGTGGAACTGCCAAACGGCATGGCTGCAGACCGCAATCAGGAAGGCTGGCTGGAATTCGGGCGCCCGCCCGAACGGGTCGTGTGCCACCGGCAACCAGCGACACACCGGGTGGAACCCGCTGTCGGCAGGCTGGTTATTTTTCCCAGTTGGATGTGGCATGGCACGCTGCCGTTCCGGTCAGCGCAGCAACGCGTCAGTATTGCCTTTGATGTGATGCCGCTGGACGGCAGGCTCAGCAGTCTTTGAGTACCGGCACGACCTGCTCGCCAATTATCTGCAGTGCATCCATGGGTTCACCATGCAGTCGCAATGCGACTTCAGTCAAGCCCGCGGCAGCAAACTTTCTGTAGCGCTCAATTTCGCGATCCAGCGCATCCAGCCCGCCCGTTGAAGTCAGTCCTTCGGCCAGCTTGCGGGATATTTCCGCAGGGATGCTTTTGACCGGCTTGGCAGGATCAAAGTAAAAGTCGATATATTCCTGCTTGTGCTCCTGCACGATGGCGTTTTCTTCGTCGCTGAGATACATGTTGATCATGTCAGGGTCGAGCAAGCGGGCCCGCCAGGGCAATTCACGAATCGATTCGGCATAGGCTGCATCGGCGTCGGCCTTGATATGCCAGCCCCAGAACGTATTGGTGCGGAAATCATCTGCCGGTTTATCCCGGCGCGACAGCCCGGTACGCACGTGCTCCATGGCGGCTGCCATTACTTCCGGCGGCGTGCAACCAATGAAGCAACCGTCGGCTACCCTGCCCTCCATGCGCATCATCATGGGCCGGTAAGCCGTGCCATAAACGCGCGGCGGAGGCTGCGTCAGCCAGGGGTAGGCACAGGGCAGATTGACATTAAATATTTCACCGTCGAAACCGCCGGCCAGCCCGCCCTGACCTGCCCCGCACACAATTTCGATGGCCTCGCGAACCGCCAGCACCACTTTCTGCGGTTTTTGCAGATCCATGGCTTCAAGGTTGCCCTCACCTGCTCCCATTGCGATCTGCGCGCGGCCGCCTGACAGTTCATTAAGTGTCAGCAGGGAGTTGGCAATTTTCAGCGGGTGCATTTCAAAGGGGCTAACCGCCAGCGGGCCCATCAAAATGCGATCGGTTTCCAGCGCCAGCGGCGCCAGACTCAGAAAACCATCCCAGTGCGCGAAATAGTTGGAAGTCCACAGTGCGCGGATGCCAAATTTTTCGGCGGCCAGGCCAAGCTCTTTGATCTGTTGCGGTGTCAGATCGGGCTCGAGAATTATATCGATATCCAAGTCAGCGTCCTCGGCTGTCCCCGGCGGCAAGGCCGGGGTCTCGTTGCGGGGCGCTAAAGATAGTTGTTTTAGTTGGCGTAACGCAAGCGCACGGCGCTGTCGACCGCGATGGCCTCACCCTCATGGCGGTAAGGTTCAAATCGCCACTTTTCGACTGCAGCGACTGATGTACCTTCAAATTTGGTCGGCAGGTTGCTGTCTACGACTCTGATATCCAGCGGCAATCCGTCCGCACCGACGCGGAATTCGACATCCACCCAGCCTTCATAACGGCGGTCGACGCTTGAGCGCGGATAGCGTGGCTCAACGTATTTGATGAATTCCAGATCTGACAACGCCACAGACTCCGGGGCCGGGGGCGGCACATAGACCGGCATCGGGCCGACTATTTGTGCTTCGGCAGGTACGGTCGCAATACCATCGGCCACGGTTGCCATCAGCAATTGGGGCTCTTCCTGCGCGGGCTCGGGCTCAGGCGCGGGCTCGGGCTCGACTGCGGGCGCGGGCTCGACTGCGGACTCGGGTTCCGCAATCGCTGCGACCACAGCTTCGGGCTCGGGCACAACTGCCGGCTCGGGTTCTGCAACTGCCGCTACCGCGGGTTCGGGCTCAGCAGCCGACGCAGGTTCTGGTGCCGGTTCGGCTGCAAGCACGGGTTCGGGCGCAATCACCGGTTCGAATTCCAATTCAGATTCAGATTCAGGTTCCGGGTCGGCATTCACAGCGACCGCTGGTTCCGTTTCAGCAGCAGGTTGCGGTTCTGCCACAGCAACAGCCTGGGGCTCGGTCGCCGGAGCAGATTCAATTGGCAGCGGCTCAGGCTCGGCCGGAGCCACTTGTTGTTCAAGCGTCAATGCAGGCACAGGTGCCGGCGCAGTCATGGGGGCCGGTGCGAGCCTCGCCCGTTCCGGCATGGCAACACTGCGTGCGGGCGCCACGTCGCTCTCGCCCTGCGGCCAGCTGACCAGCACGGCCAGTGCAACGGCCGCAACCAGCGCACCGCCTGCGGCCAGTTTTGCGCCGGTACCAAGCTGTTGCAGCCGTGCCAGCAGCGGCTGCAGGCCAAACCCCGGAAGCTTCGGGCTGGTCAGCTTGCGGGAAGTTGCCTCGCCGGCTTTGGGCGGATAGTCAATCGGCTGCGGGGCCGGTTCCGGCTCCGACGTCAACACGATTTCCTCGCTGTCGCCGCTCAATGCAGCAGCATCAAATATGCCTGACAGCTCAGGTTCCGGTGCCTCTGCCGCAGTTTCATCGAATGGGAAATCAACTTCCATGTCATCCGGGAGGTCAATTTCTGCCACGGTCTCCGGCACAGCGTCCAGCACAGGCATCTGCACAGTTTCATCGGCAGCGGCAGCGACACTATCGCCGGCGCTGTCATCGCGCTGATGGCCGCGGCGGCCAAATTCATCCACGAACGCGCTGACACTGTCGTGCCGGTTTTCCGCGCGGAACGCCAGGGCTTTCAATAAAGCGTTCCAGCGACGGTCGTCCATGCTGCCGATGCGCACTACTTCGGCCTGCTGTGCTTCCGCTTCCAGCGCGGTTAAAGGACCAAACACGCGGCGTCCTGCTAACAGCCGATATATGAGGCTGGCCAGTGAGTACAAGTCATCCTGCGGCGCCGGTTTGCGTTGCTCCAGGCGCTCACAACTCGCGTACGCCGGGGTCAGTGCGACCGCGTCGCCGGATGCATCACTGGTCTGATCAGCCAGATCGCCTGCGCAGCGCGCTATACCAAAATCAATCAGTTTGACTTCGCCGCTATTGAGCAAAAATACGTTGCCCGGTTTGACGTCGGCATGTATCACATTGTGCTCATGCGCGTAGACGAGTGCATCGCACAACTGTTCGATGATGGCGTAGGTCTGGGTAGGCTGCAGTGCCGAGCCCTGGCTGTTGTCCAGCAAAGACGCCAGAGACTGGCCTTCCAGCCATTCCATGGTGATGAAGTACTGCTCAGCATCACGGTCCAGCTCGAACACGCGAATGATGTTCGGGTGCGACAGATGCTGAGTGCTGACAAACTCGTTCTGGAACGACCGCAGTGCCTGACTGTCACCGGCAATTTCGG
>JAUIEY010000128.1 GCA_030429685.1 Gammaproteobacteria bacterium | reverse complement strand
CGCGCAGGAAGGTGTCATAGACGTTGGGCTCCTGCGTGCTTACCGTGGTAATCGCCGCCATCGTTGCATTGATTTCCTCAAAGGTGCGCAGGCCGATGTCTGGCACGGGGTCACCATCTGCAGGCGCAGCCGGCGGCGTCGGTACCGGTTCAATAAACACATTGGTGCTGTTACCCAGCCTCTCAAAGCTGATGAAAAATTCATCCTGATCGGGGCTCAGCATGACCGGCACGATCGTGCCCTGAGATGACAGCACCATACCGTCAGCCGTGTAGGGCGCATTGAAACCAGGTGCCTGGGTATCAATAAACTGGAATGCCTGACCGCTCTCCACCACTGCACCGTTAACGCCGATACGCAGGCCGGCAATGTTCAGCGTGCCGGGATCGGTAACACCGGTGTCCAGGCTGATAAAGCGCGGCTGATTGAACAGGTAGCTATAGGAGTCAAACTGACTGACTTCAAACACCAGGTATGGCTCCGGTACCGTGGTGATGTGATCACCAAGATAGAACAGCAGGAAGAATTTCTGTCCGACGCCGACATCGAAGTTTTGCACAATCTGCTCCGGCGTTAGCACCCGGTTGTGGATGGCGACCATGCGAATGATGCCCTGCCACTGCCGGTTGTTGGATGTTTCGTTACCCAGCACGAAAGCAAAATTGTCACGCCAGCTGGCAATATTGCCGCCGGCATTCGGATCGACGTCGTCGGTGAATATGCCGTTGACGTAAATGCTGCGCCCGTTGACCGGGTCGAAATTGACCACCACATGTTGCAGGGTGGCCTGCAGGTCTTCATCGGCGTCGGCAGTGCTGAGCGCCGGCGAACCGTTTTCGTCGGTTGAGCTGCTGCGGTTGAACGCATCGTAGTTGTACAGCGTCTGCCCCAGCGTGAAGTTCCGTGTCGTGGCGCTGCCCGAGTAGCTGACAATGTAGGCATCTTCCTGCGTAACATTGGCCGGCGCTACCCATGCCTCAATGGCGTATTCGCCCGTCGGGGTAATGGCATCGTGCAGTTTCTTGCTGGTCACGGTCGAGCCCTGGGCCTTGCCGGACTGGATATTGATGCCGTAGCCACCAACCCATTCGATGTTGCCGCTCAGGCTAAGGTCAATGGCCGGATCCACGCCGCTGGTATCAAATGCGGTCGAGCCCTGACCGCTCTTGAATTCCCACAGTGCGATCTGATTGGTTTCGAAGCGGTTGCCGCCGCTGGCTACGATGCCGTCAAGCAGGGTCATGGCCTTGCTGGTCACCAGCGCCGGATCGATGGGATCAAGCGGAATGGCGTTGGCAAAATCTTCGATGGCCGATTGCATGGTGGCGGCATCAGACGGGCATGAGTTCCAGCAGTTGTGGAACTCATCGCGCAGCCTGACCACAAAGCGGGATTCGGCCGGCGTATCCAGATTAATCTTGGCTTTGGCTTCCTCGTATGCGGCATCGCGATCACTGTCCGCGAAGTACGGCCGTTGCGCCATTGCTGCATCGGGTGCGTGGCAGGCCGAGCAATACGTCACCAGCAGTTGATGAATGGGATCAAAGCTTGCCGAGCTTGCCGGGAAGGCTTTACTCGCGCCCGGATCATCAAGGCTCTGCGGTGCCGTCAGCACAATTTGCCGCCCGCCACCGGCACCGGAACTGCCGGCCCAGTTTTCTATCCAGGTTGTCATGATGTCGGCGCAGGCCTGGTTGGCTGCCGCATCGGTGCCAAGCCAGCAGTTGTGGCCGCCGCCGACTTTGGTAACCAGGCGGGAATCGCCGGGCAGATCCATGTCCACCAGGTTGAGCGCTTCGGCGTAGGCCAGGTTGACGTCGTCACTGCGCGCGAATTCAGGTGCCTGGCCGCCGGCAGTGTGGCAGGCGCCGCAGCGATCATTGCCGCGGATGTTTTCCCACAGGCTTACCCGGAAAGCCTGTACATCCGGGAAACTCGGGGCCGGACCGGTGTAGCTGGTCGCCGGAATACTGCCCGGCGGGGCTACGTTGGTTTCGGTACTGGCGCCACCGCCACAGGCATTCAGCAATAAGGCGCTGAAGGCCAGAAGAAGTGCAGAACGCAATCCGCTACTTGCCGGGAGGAGGCTGTTTTCAGAATTCCTTCTCATCAACATACTCCTTTAGTTGCCCATGCAGTAGGCGGCTGCTTCTGCAAAAACGGGTTTCATGCGGTAACCGCCGCTGGTTGTGAAAGCCGCGGTCATGTCGTTGATCTGTTGTCGGTCTGCTGCGTCGACCGGGTCGCGCAGGCAGGCCAGTTTGAAAGCCTTTTGCACCTGACAGGCAGCAAATGCCTGGCTACCGGCGAGTTCCTCACCCATGGATTTGGCGCCGTTACCGGATCCGGTCAGGTTGCTGTCCCAGCCGAGCAACTGGTTGGTGCCGGTGCGCCAGTAGTTATCCCAGCCGTCATCCGGCGTCACGTAGCCCGGTGCAAAAGTTTCGCCGTTGATAAAGTATTTGGGTTGCACCGTGCCTGGGGTGTATTCCATCTGCCCGGTGGTTTCATTGAACTGGTAATAAGCGAAAGCCTGCGCCAGCGGATCCATGCCGGCATGGCAGCCAACGCAGTTGTTCATGAAGATTCTGCTGTCGCCGCCGGGACTCCGTGACACGTCCTGCCGGATACGATCCGGTGAGCGGGTGATGTCCTTGATCTGCTCAAGATCGGTGCACATGTGGTTCAGCAATGTGAACCGGAACATGGCGCGATTGGTGCCGGCAACAAAAAAGGCAGCTGCTGCCGCGCGGGTAGTCATGACACCGGCGGTCGCAGCGTCTGCCAGACCGGACGTATTTGTCTGGGTGTCGCTGACCAGTTCGGCCATCAGGTCGACGCCGTTGTCTTCAAGAAATTCGTAGTGATTGTTGTTGGCCGGCGAGTAGTTCGGGGCAGTCTGGCCATTCGCTGTCGCACCATTGGCGTGATACACCAGATTAGCGCTGAGTAGCTGATCAAAGCCCACGTCATCGCGCACCATGCCGATAACCGTCGCGGTGTAGTCGTTCAGTGGTGCGAACACAGTCTGGTCGCGATTGGTCCAGGGCGTGGCCCAGTTCTTCAGCGTGACATTGTAGAAGGCGGGATTGTTCATGGCCCGCATGGCGGCAGCCTGCGGGTTGCCGCCATTAATATCGCTGACCATATCGTTCAGCACTGACTCACTTGGCATGACGCCAGCCAGCCGGTCGTGTATGCGTTTTGCCTGATCGCGAGAGTCAGCCCAAGTCGTGCCGGCGCATATGCCACACAAAACAACCACCATTGTTCGCAGCATTAAACCCGAGCGCGCTTTTGCTGAAACCGCCTGACAGGCTTGCCATTGCTTGATGCCCATTCAGCCGTTCCTGCATTTGTATTTTCCGCAGCCTCAGTAAACCCGCCGTTCAGGCCTGCATCTGTGACTTGGTTCGCGGTTTGGCCAAATTCATCCGTATTAAGTTAGGTCACTGTTGGTAAAACCGGTTCGCAGGGCATGCTTCATGGTGCGGCGATCGTATGGGCGCGATCGCACCGGCCACGGACAGGCCTGCGGAGGCTATGGATGGATATCTGCGCGCGGAAGCAAAAAGGTGCCGGCAGTCATGCCGGCGCACGACACAATGTCACGGCACCGAAGCGTGCTACGGCTGCATTGGTATTGGCTGCAACCTTATGGAGTTGCGGCGGCAGTGACAGCACCATCGGCCTGGGCAGCAGTCAAAACCCCGACCCGGTGGTTGTGGATTACCCCTTATTTTATGTGCGCAAGCCGCTGCCTGTGGATGCGCAGGGGATGCTTATCGACAATGATATACGCGAAATATTGCCGGTCGCCTTCGGCGCAGACCTGTATATGCGTGACCGGGCTTCTATCAGTGCCCAGGAAACTAATCTGACCGGCGCTATCACCAACGGGTTTGGCGATGTGAGGGATGTTTCGGTATCAGCCGACGGCACCCGCGTATTGTTTTCCATGCGCACGCCTATAGACCCGAATGCTAACGACGAAGATCAGCCCACCTGG
Source organism: Gammaproteobacteria bacterium (assembly GCA_030429685.1). Lineage (GTDB taxonomy): Bacteria > Pseudomonadota > Gammaproteobacteria > Steroidobacterales. The sequence continues at coordinate 1,748 of JAUIEY010000128.1, read as the reverse complement.
AATATCTGGGAATACGACATAGCCGGCGGGATGCTGCGGCGGATATTCCAGGACGACATCACAGCCGAAGAGGGCCACGACATCGGGGCGCAGTATCTGCCGGACGGTCGTATTGTTTTTTCCTCGACGCGCCAGAACCGGTCGGTTGCCAAACTGCTGGATGATGGCAAACCGCAGTTTGCCGCTCTGGATGAAGATCAGGAAGAGCCGGCATTTGTTCTGCACGTGATGGACGATGACGGCAGCAACCTCACGCAGGTTTCTTTTAACCAGAGTCATGACCTGTACCCAACGGTGCTGGCCAATGGCCGCATCCTGTTCAGCCGCTGGGACGGCATGCTCAATAACAATGCCCTGTCGCTGTATCACGCTAATCCTGACGGTATGGATCTGCAGATGCTATACGGCACCGAAAGCCATGCCACCGGCACCGGCGGCGCAACCGTGCAGTTTGTAAAAATGCAGGAGATGCTTGACGGCCGCATTCTCAGCCTGATCATGCCGTTCACCGGTACCAGCCTCGGCGGCGATCTGGTGCTTATAGATGCAACGAATTATCTGAACAACACGCAGCCCAATGTGGCCAACCAGGGAATTCTGACCGGACCTGCCCAGGTAGCTGCCACGGTCAACAACGTGCTGACCGTGCCGGGGCCTTCGCCGGGTGGCCGTTTCACCTCCGCCTGGCCACTGCGCGATGGCACCAATCGCCTTATTGTCAGCTGGAGTCTGTGCCGGCTGACTGTGCCTGATGCGAACAATCCCGGCGGACCGCCGCAACTGGTGGCCTGTACCGATACCAATTTGCAGAATCCGCAGGCGCAGGAGGCCGACCCGGTTTATGCAATCTGGCTGTATGACCTGAACAACAACAGCACCTTGCCCATCGTGGCGGCGCAGGCAGGTTTTATCTACACCGATGCGGTAGTTGCACGGCCGCTCGACAACAACCCGGCCGTGGTGCCTGATGGATTGGATACCGGGCTGCTGGATCCGGCGCTGGTTGCCGACGATGCCGGCATCATTGATATCCGCAGCGTGTATGACATTGACGGCGTGGATACGGCATCGCCTAATATTCCGGTGATTGCCGATCCGGCGCTGACAACGGCAGACCAGCGCGCCGCGCGCTTTCTGCGGGTATTCAAAGCCGTCGGTATTCCGGACGAGGAAACCTACGACTTCGATTTTTCGGCGTTTGGCGTGAGCGTGGCTTTCGGTATGCGCGAACTGATTGGCTATGCTCCGGTTGAGCCGGACGGCTCGGTGCGCATCAAAGTGCCGGCTGATACCCCGCTGACACTTGAGGTCACCGACATAAACGGCCGCCGCATCAGCGCCCGCCATACCAACTGGCTACAGGTTCGTCCCGGTGAGCAGCTGAGCTGCAACGGTTGCCACAATGGCAATTCCGGGCTGTCGCACGGCCGCAATGATGCATTCGACTCTGTTTATGCGGGTGCGGCCGGCAACGGCACACCGTTCCCGAATACCGATCCGCTGCTGGTGCCGACTGTAAATGTCGGTGAGACCATGGCCCAGGCCCGCACCGCGGCAGATCCGGCAGCTCTGGATCTGTCGGTGGACCTGCACTACACCGATGTCTGGACTTATCCGCCGGACGCCGGCCGGGCTCCTGATCCGGACTACGACGTGGAGTACGCCAGCCTGCTTACGACACCGCCTGAAATGACCAACTGCACCGCGTGGACGGTGCGCTGCCGGGTGCTGATCAACTACGAAACACA
>JAUIEY010000127.1 GCA_030429685.1 Gammaproteobacteria bacterium | reverse complement strand
ACCTTAGCGGCTGGGGCCGCCTCGAGTCGCTGTTCGGCCGCGAAGCCGGCGACCAGCTGCGCCACGAGTGCCGCCGCGAGCACCACCAACTGTAAGATTTCAATATTTGGGGTCAGAGTAAAAACTTTTGCCAATTTTTACTCTGACCCCAAATATTACCGTTGTCTGTTCACTGGCCGGTAAGCGGCGCCAACTTCACATGCTTTTTGGCGCGCTTGCTATAGCCTTCGGGCGCATGAAAAAACTTACTTTGTTTGCGCTGACCGCGGTGTCAGTGCCCTTGTACGCCGCCGCCCCGGCCGGCGATTTCTGTCCTGAAGTCTACGCGCAGCGCGTGATCGAGATGCCGTTCAACCCGGCGTTTCTGCATGTGGAAACCTTTACCGATGCGGACGGCAACCGCCAGGATGGCCTGCTCATGTCGAGCTTCTACAATGCCATCAAGAACGAAGAGGGCACCCAGTTCCAGCGCCTGTATCAGCGCGACCTGGTGGCGCGCATCCCGGATATCGATGACCCGACCGATGCCACGCCATCGGTGGAGATTCTCAGCGACCTCGACGGCGTGGAGCGCCAGGTCTGGCCGAATGAAGCCATCCGCATCCCGCAGGGCATGCTGCCGTTTGACGGCATCGCCGCCCCGCAGGGGTTCCAGTCGGCTTTGCCGCCGGGCCGGCTCAGCATCATCAACCTCGACGATCCCGAGCGCGGCGAGTACCTGGTGGACCAGAGCAGTTTCATCCCGCCGCGCTGCAAGCCGGGCAGTGCCGATAACCAGCCGTGGTTTTATCACGGCGTGCTGTTTATTGACATGGACGAAGACGGCCGGCTGGATCTGGTCACGGCGCGTTCCAGTTTCAAGGTACGCGGCGGCTTTTGCCCGCCGACCGGCCAGCTGGTGTGGTTCCGCAATCCCGGCAAGGCGCTTGATGCCGCGACCGAGTGGGATGAGTTCGTGCTGGTTGATACCCAGCCTGAACCCGGCGGCCCGGAGGTGAACATCGGCGCCGCGGATATGGACGGTGACGGCACCATCGAGATCATCGCCACGCATTTCTTTAAGTACGACGGCATCACGATTTACGGCCAGCCCAAGGGCAAAAAGTGGTCGGATGTGGACCTGGCCAAAGGCGTTACCGTGCGTCAGCAGGACATCATGCGCGGGCAGGGCAACCCCTTTGCGGTAGAAATCGCGGATCTTAATCTCGACGGCCGGCTCGACGTGCTGACCAGCAATCATCAGCCGGATAATTGTTTTGACGTGACCCAGAGTGAAATTCCCGGGCGCGTGTTGGCGATTGAGCAGCCCGACAGCGGCAGGATTTTCGCTGACCCGTGGACGGTGCATGTGGTCAAGGACAACATTCGCCCGAACCCGACCTTCCCGCAGCCGCAGGCCGGCCCGGGCCGGCTGGCTCCCAACCGCGCGGTGGCGTTCTGGCCGGCGCGGGTGCTGGAAGGCACCACCAAACCCTGGCTGCTGGTGGGTGGGGATGAGGCTTCCAAAGTCTGGGTGTTAAAACCGCGCTACCCGCTCAGCCCCGACCGCTGGGAATACGATTCGGCGGTGATTTTCGATATCAATGATTACTACGGCGCCAACACCAGCCAGACGCTGATGGATGACCCGCAGGGCGTCAGCATTTCCACCATCGGCGGTTTGTCATGGCGCTACGATCAGCCCGGCCCGCTCGGGCTGGCGGAGATTTTCTTTCCGGTGTTCGAGGCCAAAGACATTCACGTGATGAGTTTTCGCCCCACCGGCAAAGCGCCGGTGAGTTGCCCGGCCGATGTCACGGTGAGCTGTCCGGTGATAAAATAACCGGCGCGGAATAATTGGGGTCAGAGTAAAAATTGCCGGACGAGTTTTTTGCTCTGACCCCAATTATTGTCCGGCAATTTTTACTCTGACCCCAAATATTTTACTCTGACCCCAAATATTTTTGCACGCTGACCCAGCGCACTTTGCGGTGGTCGGCCTGCTGCACGGTGATGGTGTAGCCGTTCCAGTCAATCGTATCGCCTGCTGCCGGGATCCGTTCCAATACTTCCGCGACCAGCCCGCCGACGGTGGTGGCATCGGACTCCGGCATCCAGGCGATTTGCAGATGCGCCGACAGGCGCCGCAGGTCAACGGTGCCTTTGACCTTCAGTGAGCCGTCGTCCTGTGGCAGCAGGTCGTCGCGGGCCCGGTCACTTTCGTCATTGATATCGCCGACGATTTCTTCCAGCACGTCTTCCATCGTGACAATGCCTTCGACGCTGCCGTATTCATCCACCACAATGGCCATGTGCTGATGGCTTTCCTGGAAGGTGCGCAGCATTTTCGGCAGCGGCATGGTTTCGGGCAGAATCAGCGCATCCTGCCGCAGCGCTTCCCAGTCCAGCGGCTGATCCGGATGACTCAGCAACCAGTCAAACAGTTCCTTGACCAGTATCACGCCCGCGGCATCGTTGAGGTCATCGCTGGGTGAATACGGAAACCGGCTGTGGCCTGACTCGCGCACCTGCTTCAGCACCGCGTCGCGGTCCAGCTTCCCGGACAAAAACTGCACCTTGTCCCGCGGTAGCATGATGTCGTGAGCTTCCAGCAGTTTCAGTTGAGTTGCGCCCACCACCAGCCCGGCCGTGGTAGGGCCGACCGCGCCTTCGCTCTGGCCGAGTGCTGCCAGCAGGCGAATTTCTTCCGCCGAGGTAATGGGCAGCTCTTCTTTTCGCCGCAGTGAACTGGAAATGGCTTCGCTGACGATTACCAGCGGTTTGAGCACGACTGTCAGCACATATATACCGCGCGCGACCGGTCCGGCCAGTAACTGCGCGTAACTGACGCCGAGTGTTTTGGGAATGATCTCGGTAAACAGCAGCACCGCCAGCGTGAACAGCAGCGAAAATATCCACAGCGTCCCTGAGTCGAACACATTGGCATAACTCGCGCCCGCCACGGCGGCGCCGATAGTGTGGGCCGCGGTGTTGAGTATCAGAATCGCGGCGATCGGCACGTCCATGTTGGCCTTGAAGCCGGCCAGCAGCTCGCCGGCCTTTTTGCCCTGGCGCACCAGCACTTCGATTTGCGGGCGCGTGATCGATAGCAGCACAGACTCAAAAATGGAACATAGAAACGACGCAATCAGCACGACGGCGACGGCGGTGACAAAGGTCAGCATGACTCCTCCGGGTTGTGTCACGGGCTGAGCCTTATTCTAATGTTTTGCTGCCAGTCCGGCTGCCGGTGCCGTAAAATGTGTGCATGTTCAGCAAACACACAGTTCTCGCGGCCTGCGCGCTGCTATGGGCCGCCGGTGTCGGCGCGCATCCCACCAGCGATATGACGCAGGCGGAGAAAATGTTCGCCAAGTTTCGCCCCTATGAGCCGAACTATGTGATCTGGCAGCTCACCGAGAATGACGATCCGGCCATGGAAGTGCAGTATTCGTTTAAGTACCTGCTGTACTCGCCGGACGAAGATCTGCGCTACGAAGACGGCGCCTATCTGAAGTTCACCGGCGAATTCGATTTCTACATGGGGACGCGCTCGTCATCACCGGTGGTGAATCGTGCCAGTAACCCCGGCATTCACTACCGCTGGTACAAGGATGGTGAAGATTTGCCCGGCGGTCTGGCGTGGAAGTACTGGGATTTCGGTTTGCAGCATCTGTCGAACGGTCAGGCACTGAGCGCTACCGATCAGGCGACCGTGCTGCAGGATACTTTTCTGACCAACCCCAACAGCGAATTGTTCGACGATGTCAGTCGCGGCGTTAATTTTTTCTCGCTGGAAAGCAGTTTCCGGTTCGGCCGCAATCGCGCGCAGACCGATGACAACAGCCGCAACGGCCCGGAAGGGCGCTGTGATGACAGCCTGTCGGGTTGCTACAACCTGTGGGTGCGCCTGATTCCTTTTTATATAGACGATGACAACCCGGTGACCTGGGGCCCCGATGCCGGCCGTCGCGAAGATCTGGCCGATTACGACCGGCTGCGCCTCGTGCTGACCAAGCAGCAGCACTTCTGGTCCAATGACTTCGAGTTCGGCGTCGAGTGGGTCATCGGCGACGAGCTGTTCGATACCGATTCCTTCGATGTTTATGCATTCCTGCCCGAACCCAGGATCGGCGCGCTGGAGCTGCCGTTCTCGCTGTACATTCGCTATCACAACGGCCCGCTGAACAACCTGTCCAACTACACCCGCGAGCAGAACTCGATCGGTATCGGTATCCGCCTGTACTGAGGCCACCAGCTGACCAAACCCACTTTTTATTTGCTGCTGCAGGCTTGAGGCGGACCCGGTCTGGGGGTAATGTTGGATTGCTGCCGTGCAGGAAAGCACGGATTCCAGGCAGGACGCCGCAGCCAATAACACCAATAACAGCTCCTGGAGCAGAATTCGATGTCGCTGCGATGCGTTGTGCAACTCTGTTGTGCCTTTGTCTGGCTTATGCTGCTCGCAGCTCCCGCTCGCGCCGATCTTACGATTGCACCGGCCAGCCCACAGGTTGGATATTGCACTTTCTGGGGTTTCGGCTCATTGCTCGACCCCTTCGACCCGGGCAATCCCGGCATGACGCAGCCCTGGGGTCCGTTCGGCGCGCTGGTATATCGCAATGTTCCGGCTTTCGATGTCGCCCCGGGCGACATACTGGCTTTTGATCTGGGCGCGATGAATGAGCTGCCGCCCGAGGTGGATATCGCTTTCGCGCAAGGTCAGGATCCGGTTACCAATAATTTCAGTGATCCGGCCGAGGCATTTACGCTGGTTGTCAGCAATTCCCAGACACCGACCGGCAGCGGCAATACCGTAATCGGCGACTATGATCTCGAGTACACCATTGAGCAGCCGTACAGTTTTCCGGGCGGTACGCTGTTTATCCGCGTATCAAATCCGACGGCCGCTTATCAGGCAGACAACACCTGCACGCTGGTAAACGTTTACGGCGATCTGGGTGACGCCAACGATTTTTTTGTGCGTCGCTTTCTCGGGTCGTCCACTGACTACCCCTGGACGGGCGCATTGTCTTTTAACAATGGTGTCACGGCGTTTCGTATTATTAATGACCCACAAATTGTTGCCGACCTTGGGGTGACTATCAGTGGCCCACCATCCGTGCTGGTCGAGGCGGATTTCGCTTACCGCATTGACTACGTTAATAACGGCCCCGAAGATGCCACCGGTGTAGAGGTGGTCATTGCGACGCCCGCCGGAATCCTGTTCGACAGCGTGACACCGGCCGGCGCGAACTGCGTCGCCGACAATACGGTGGGTGCGACAGTAACCTGCGCCATAGGCGATCTGCAGGCAGGTATGGGCGGTGTTATCACCCTGAATGTAACCGCGCCGCAGAATGCGCTCGATCGCACCGAGGCCGGCGTCACTATCACCGGTGGCCCCGAAGAAGATAACGATGCCGACAATGACTCAGACACTGCAGTCGTATTTGTCGACGCGCTGGAAATCGAGATCGAGGATTCGCGGTTTCCCCACTTTGATCGCAACGTCGACTTTTTGCCGGCCAAGCCCGGTGACACCAACCAGGAAACCGTTACTGTCCGCAATAATGGCATGCAGACGGTGGGCGTAAGTATTTTTGCCGCGCCCGCGGCGCCTTTTCTGGTCACCGATCCCAATGCCTGCGTGACCAACGGAGTGCCCGGCGGCGGCAGTTGCGCTTTTAACGTTGACTTTGCGCCGACCGCACTGGGCAGCTTCAGCGATACGCTGACACTGGAGTTCAGTGCTGGCAGCCCGACCGAGATTACGCTGTCGGG